>JANXXF010000345.1 GCA_025350775.1 Actinomycetes bacterium | reverse complement strand
CGCGCGCCCGGCGAACACGGGCACGCGCGACACATCAACCTGGAGGCAGTACACATGCCAACTCGCGAAGAAGCAATAGATGCCCTCCGCGGCGTCGTGGATCCCGACCTCGGGATGGACATCGTTGACCTCGGGCTGCTCTACGACGTCGAGATCGACGGCGCGAAGGTGAAGGCGATCCACAGCCTCACCTCGATGGGTTGTCCGAACGGTCCCGCGATCCAAGAGGACATGCGGGACGCGATCTCCGTGCTAGACGGCGTCGAGGAAGTTGAGATCGAGCTCGTCTGGGAACCAGCCTGGACGCCGGACAAGATGTCCGAGGACGCGAAGTTCATTCTCGGCATCGGGTAGCGCCTGGCTCGCTGTCACGCTCCCCGAGCTCTACCGCCGCTAGGAGTGGGCGCGCTCGGCACGGTGGGCCGGGATGTAGTACCGCTCGGCGTACTCGGCAACCATCCGCTGCGCATTGAAGCGCAGGCCGAGCTGGGCGATCGACGCCTTCATCAGCGCGATCCAGCCGTCGGGGCGGCCCTCGGCGCCACGGCTGTAGTAGAGCGGGATGACGGCTTCCTCGAGCACACGGAAGAGGCTCTCGGAGTCGCGGCGATCCTGCTCCTCGGCGCTCGGCCCGACCTCGTCGGTGCCGATGGCGAAGCCGACCTCGGGCGAGTAGCCCTCGACCCACCAGCCGTCCAGGATCGAGCAGTTGAGCACGCCGTTGATGGCGGCCTTCATGCCGCTCGTGCCCGACGCCTCGAGCGGCCGCCGCGGCGTGTTCAGCCAGACGTCGACTCCCTGCACGAGGTGGCGGGCCAGGGTCAGCTCGTAGTCGGTCAGGAAGACCACGCGGCCGGCGACGGCAGGGTCGCGCGCGAACTCCACGACCTTGCGGATCAGCGCCTTGCCACCCTCGTCGGCGGGATGCGCCTTGCCGGCGAAGAGCAGCTGCAGCGGCCGGTCGCGGTCGGCGAAGAGCGCGGTCAGGCGCTCCAGGTCCGACAGCAGCAGGTCGGCACGCTTGTACGTGGCGAACCGGCGCGCGAAGCCGATCGTGAGAACGTCCGGGTCGAGCTCGAAGGTGGAGCCGCCCTTCGCCAGCTGCCGGTCGAAGCGGCGGCGCGCCACGGCGAGCAGGCTCTCCTTGCACTCCCGGTGAACGCGCCACAGGTCGGCGTCGGGGATGCTCCCGGCGAGGTGCCAGCCCTGGTCGAGCGGCGCCGCGCCGAAGTCGACGCCTGCCTCGCGCAGCAGCGACTCGATGCCCGGGGCGAGCCACGTGCGCGCGTGCACGCCGTTGGTGACGTGGCGGATCGGCACCTCGTCGAGCGGCCGGTCGGGCCACACGCCGTGCCACAGCTGGCGCGAGACCTCAGCGTGCAGCGCCGAGACGCCGTTTACATGGTTGGCCATGCGCAGCGCGAGCGGCGTCATCCCGAACAGCGGATCGGCCGGGTCGATGCGCGAGAGCGCGAGGAACTCGTCCCAGCCAAGACCGATGCCGGCGATCTCCCCCGCGAGATAGTGGTAGACGAGGCCGGGCTCGAAAGCCTCGTTGCCGGCCGGCACCGGCGTGTGCGTCGTGAAGACCGTGGACGCACGCACCCGCTCGAGCGCGTCGCCGAACGCATAGCCCTCCGTGACAAGGTGACGGAGCCGCTCGACCGCGAGAAACGCGGAGTGCCCCTCGTTCATGTGGAAGACCGTGGCAGTGATGCCGAGCGCGTCGAGCGCGCGCACCCCACCGCGGCCCAGCAGCACCTCCTGGCGGATTCGGTGCTCGCGGTCGCCGCCGTAGAGCGTGTCGGTGATGGCGCGGGCGGCGCGGGAGTTGCCGCCGATGTCGGTATCGAGGAGGTAGAGCCGCACCCGGCCGACGTCGGCGCGCCAGATCTGCGCGGTCACCGGCTCGCCGGCGAGGTCGAGGTGGACACGCACGGGCGCGCCGTCGAGGCGGCGCTCGAGCGTCAGCGGCACCCGCTCCGGGTCGGTCGTGGGGTAGCGCTCGACCTGCCAGCCTGCGGCATCGAGCGTCTGCCGGAAGTAGCCCTGCTTGTAGAAGAGCCCGACGCCGACGATCGGCACGCCCAGCTCCGATGCCGACTTCAGATGGTCGCCGGCGAGCACGCCGAGACCGCCGGAGTAGACGGGCAGGCTCTCGTCGAGGGCGAACTCGCAAGAGAAGTAGGCGATCGTGCAGCCGCTCTCGGCGCCGTGCTCGGCCTGCCACCAGGAAGGCGCGGCGAGCTCGGCCGCGATGGTGGCGCGGGCGGCGGCGAGGCGCGCGACGTAGTCCGGGTCGGCGGCCACGCGCTCGAACGCCTCTACGGTAGCGTCGGCGATGAGCGCTACCGGGTTGTGCCGCAGCCGCTCCCACAGCTCGGGGTCGAGCTCGGCGAAGAGGTCACGCAGCGCCGGATGCCAGCCAAACGCGAGATTGCGGGCAGCAGCGGTGAGTGCGGCACGTAGGGCGGAGGCTTCGGCGCCCAGCGCGGGCAGCTCGACGGGCTCGTTTTCGACTGATTGCAGCATCGGGAGAGAAGACCGCGGCGCAGCGTACCGACCAGGCCTGCCGTCGGGCTTCGCCTACCGGTAGTCGGCAGGCCGCCGGCAACCCTGCGCCCGAGCCGACCGCCATATGATCGGCGGATGGCAACCTCCCCCACTTTTGAGGCACCAGGCCCCGGCTTCTGGGTGCTCGACACCGGCCATCTGACGACCTCCTGCAGCGGCTACACCCAGGCGCTCTTCCGTGACTGGTTCGTCGAAGCGTTCACGCGTGACCTGCGCGCCTACGGCTCGCTGCTGGAGTCGCTCGACTGGGAGTGGGTAAACGGCTTCCCCTACTTCCGGCTGTCGTTCGTCGGCGTCCCGCCGGGGGCGACGGCGCTGCCGAGCCGGGCCGAGTGGGACGAGATCGTGCGCACGCACCCGGAGATCCGCGAGCGCCTGGCCACGGCCGAGCGCACGATGAGCGAGCGCCGCTGGCGCGCCGACCTCACGCGCTGGGACGAGGAGGACCGCCCGCGCGCCGTCCGCAATCACCGGGAGCTGCTCGCCGTCGACCCGGAGGCGCTCGACGACGGCCGGCTGCTCGCGTACCTGGCCCGCTGTACGCGCAACGTCGAGGAGGGCGTCACCCTCCACCACAGCTACAACATGGCCGCGTGGACTGCAGTCGGTGACTTCGTCGCGCACGCGGTGGACTGGACCGGCCGCTCGGAGGCGGAGATCTTCGGGCTGCTGGGCGGCGCGTCGCCCGATGCGCTCGGCGGCGAGCAGGCGCTGGAACGGCTCGTGGCGGCCGTGCGCGCGAGCGCGAGCGCAGGAGCGGGCGCCGGCGCGGGCGCGAGCGCGGGCGCCGGCGAGCTGCTGGCGGGGAGCGATGCGGCCGCCGTGCTGGCTGCCCTGCGCGCCGCCCCCGGCGACGTGGGCGAGGCCGCGCGCGACTACGTCGACCTCGTCGCGTACCGGCCGGTCAACGGCGAGGACGTCGGCGACACCTGCGCCTTCGAGCTGCCCGACCTGCTCGTGAACGGGATCCGCGCGGCGGTCGGGGAGGGCGTGCGACACAGCGTCGAACCGGGGACGGCCGGCCGGGTCGCCGCGGTGCGCGCCGCTGTGCCCGCCGAGCGGCGCGCCGAGTTCGACGAGCTGCTGGACGAAGCGCGCCTCGTCTACCGCCTGCGCGAGGAGCGCGCGGTGTTCGGCGACCAGTGGGCGTACGGCGTGGCGCGGCGGGCGCTGCTGGGCGCCGGCAAGCGCCTGGCCGAGCGCGGGCAGCTGGAGCAGGCAGCCCAGCTCGTCGAGGCGACCTGGCCCGAGGTGCAGGCCGTGCTGCGCGGCGACGCCGGCGCGCCGTCAGCCGCCGAGCTCTCGGCGCGCG
>JANXXF010000332.1 GCA_025350775.1 Actinomycetes bacterium | reverse complement strand
TCCGTTGAGGCAACGTGATCGACGACGACCCGTTCCAGCCGGACCCGGTCCCCGGGGAGTTCGCTCCCCGGCTCCGTTGAGGCGGCACCGCGATGTACGGCCGGTTGATCGCCTGGGAGTCCCCGGGGAGTTCGCTCCCCGGCTCCGTTGAGGCCAGCCCGCACCCTCCTGCCATAGCCCGCACGAGACGGTCTCCGGAGGACCGACGGTCAGAACGGTCCCCACTGCAACGGCTTCAACTGGCCCCACCTCCGCCCGTCCCGGCTCCCCGCCATCGCGGCGACCGCCAGATTCAGGCTCAGATACTGGCGACTACCCCGCGCCAGGCGACGGCGTCCGGGATCTCCGCGAGCCAGCGCTCGATGCCGCCGATGATCTCGCCGTACTGCCGCTGGGAGAGCGTCCAGATGAGGATTACCCCGGCGTGCTCGCGGCCTGCCTCTGCCCAGAGGCGGCAGATCGGGGCGAAGTCTCGGCTGTTGCGGGTGATCAGGATGCGCTCGTCACGCGTCGCCAGCTCCAACAGCGACTCGTCGTCGAGCACCTCCAGGTCGAGCTCGGCTGCCGCGCCGCGGACGTCGTGCCCTCGCCGGCGCAGCGGGTCGCCGACCCTTGGCGACGAGAGGTTCGCATCGAGCAAGAGCCGCACGCTACTACCGCGTGGCGCTGGAAACCCGCACGAACGGGTACAACTCCCGCCACTCGTCGACGGGCCGGCGGTTCTCGGCGATCGCCTCGTCGATCTCTTCCGGGTAGCGCTCCCGGTAGGCGGCCGCCAGCTCGACCTGCCGCAGCGTCACCTGCGCGTCCGCCACGAGCTCCTCGATCGACCCGGCCTCCTCGACGAGCTGGCAGATCTCCCAGATATCGAGCCCGGATCCGATCGCCCACGGCCGACGCCGCACATCGTCCCCGCGGAAAGCGATGCCGGGGAACCGGCGCAGCCGCATCGCCTCCTCGGTCAGCGCCTCGACGATCGAGCTCTTCGAACGGCGCAAGCGTCGCGCCTCGCCCTCGACCGCGAGATCAGTCGAGATGGCGAAGCGGACGCTGAACGGCTCACCCTTCGCAATCTTCCCACCACTGCGTGCCATGTCGACACGCTAACACACAGAACTTACAGCGTGTTGTCGCGCGGTCTTACGTCAGCAGCTCGAGCGTGGCCCGGGCGAAGACCCGCGCCGCGGCCGCGACCTCCTTCACCGAGATGTGCTCGTCCACCATGTGCGCGAGCTCGAAGTCGCCCGGCCCGAACGTGAGGCAGGCCGGCGAGCCGTAGCCGTCGGCGCCGGCGCGCATCAGCTCGGCGCCGTCCACCCAGCCGCCGTTGAAGTGCTGGACGGTCGCGTCGGCGCCGGTCACGGCCTTCACTGCGGTCTTCAGCGCGGCAATGCCCGGGTGCTTGGGGTCGGCCTCCGCCGGACGCAGCCAGAGGCGGCCGCCGCCCATCGGGATGAGCTTGCGCTCGAGGCGCAGCTCCCCGTCCTCCCGCTCGATCAAGCGCAGGAACGCGTCGATGTCCTCGGCGACCTCCTGCAGGGTCACGCCGTTGGGTGATAGCACTGATAGCACGCAGTCGCAGCGGGCCGGGATCGACCAGCCGCCGCCCGGCTGCGTCCGGATCGCGTTGACAGTGACACGCGGCTCGAACCAGTCCGACGAACCCTTGCGGAAGGCGAGCCGGCCGGCGGCGATCGCGTCGACGAGCTTCGCCGCCTTGGTGATGGCGTTGATCCCCTTCTCCGGCTCGGTCGGATGCGCCGTCCGCCCGATCACCGTGATCTTCCAGGTCGAGATGCCGGGGTAGGCGATCTCGATGCGCTGGTTCGACGTCGCCTCGGCCGAGAACACCGTGCCGCAGCGCGCGGCGATGCCGAGATCCTGGAGGAGGGCAGCGCCGCGGAACGCGCGCTCGCCGTCGGAGTCGGACATGTAGAAGAGCGGGCCCTGCAGGGCGGCCCCCGACGTCGTGACAGCCTCGATCGCGGCGAGCATCGCGGCGACTGTCCCCTTCGAGTCGACAGCGCCGCGGCCGTAGATCAGGTCACCCTCGCGCTGAGCGCCCCACGGGTCGCGCGACCAGTCGTCCGGCACCGCGAACACCGTGTCGAAGTGGCCGTCGAAGAGCACGCCCGGCCGGTTGCCCGCACCGGCGATCGTGCCGACCACCATCGGTGCGGGCAGATCCTCGACCGTGTAGTGGTCGATGGTCATGCCGAACTCGCGCAGGCGGTCGGTCATCCAGGCGGCAGCGGTCGTCTTCTCGCCGGTGACGCTGCGCTGGCGAATGAGCTGCGTCAGCAGCTCGGCACAGCGCTCCTCGGTGATCAGGCTGTCGGTGCTCATTCCTTCTCCTTGTCCGGGTGTCCGCGCGGATACCCTCGCTGCGTCGGACCCAGGTCGCTAGCTGTCGTCGATTGCGGCGCCCGACTCTTTCACCGCACAAGCGTCGGCGCGGTGCCAGTTGATGATTGCACGACATGCCGGGCGGTCGCGCGGAGTGGGAGCGGGCGCTCCTCCGCGGCTGGTGGCCGCGGAGGAGCGCCTCTTTCCGCTGTTAGAAGCCGAACTTGTCGATGTTCGACTTGTTGAACACGAGCGCCGGCCCCTGGAGCGCCTCCAGGGCGTTGCCGTGTCCCTTGAGCTTCCGGATCGGGATCGCCCGGGTGACCGTTGACGAGACCTTCAGACTCTCTCCGTCGGTGACCGAGCGGCCATTGAGCAGCTCGAACGCGATCACCGTCGTGAGATAGCCGGTCTCGGCCGGATCCCATAGGACGAACTCGGGCACGAGCCCGGACTTGACGAACGGCTTCATCTGGCTGGGCGTCGAGAGGCCCGTCGTCACGATCTTGCCAGTGACGCCGAGCTCCTTCGTCGCCTGCGCGATGCCGGGCGTCCCGCCGGCGTCGATCGAGACGATCCCCACCAGCTTGGGATGCGCCTGGATGATCTGCTTCGCCTGCGTCACGGCCTTGGTCTGGTCGCCGCCGTTCGCCTCCGTGGCAATCAGCTTCATGTCGGGGAACTTCGCCAGCTGGTACGCCTTCATCGCGTTGAGCCAGCCGGCGTGCGTGGTCGACGTGAGTGCGGGCGTGATGAACGCATACTCACCGCGCTTGCTGCCGAGCGCCTTCATGAACACATCCCACAGCGTCTGCGGCCCCTTGATCGGATCCCAGTAGTCCACGAAGCCGAGACGCTTCGAGTCGGGTGCGTCGACATCCCATGAGAGCACGGTGATCCCGGCCTTGATCGCTTTGTTGATCGTCGGGGTCATCGCAGCGGGATCGGTCGACGAGACGGCGATCACATCGACACCCTGTGTGATCCACGACTCCACGACGCCGACCTGGAGAGACGAGTCGACCCGCGAGGGGCCGGTCATCTTCGCGTCGCCGATGCCGAGGTCCTTGGCCGCGGCCATGATGCCCGTATTGACGCGCTGGTAGAACGGCACGCCGTCGATCTGGTTCATGAACCGGAACTTCAGGTCGGCCGGATTCTTGGCCGTCGTCTTCAGCGGCTTCATGGCCAGGCCGCTACGCGTCCCTGCCGCTCCGAACGCCCGGGCTGCGGGCGCCGCGAGATAGATGGCGCCGGCCGCGCCGGCCGCCCGGCGGACGAACGTGCCACGGGTGACCGGGTCATTGATCCAACCATTGCTCATTCGAAGATCCTCCTGTCGAGACTGCATCTCGTTCACTGGCCGGGGAATCCCAATGGCTACTCGGGGCGCACCTCCTGCAGATAGTCCCGCACGATGCGCGCCACCGGGGGAATGTCGAGATCGAAGCGGGCCGCCAGCCCCTGCAGCACGCGTACTGGGCGCAGCCGGTGCCAGGGATCCTCAGCCGACGGGGAGTCGAAGACGATGCTGCCGGTGCCGCGGAACGACTCCGTCTCGGAGCAGCGAATCGGGATCTCGTAGCGGATGAGCTCGGCGAGGGATGGCCTGCCACCCTCCGGATTGGGGATCACACGCAGGTAGAGGTTCGGCAGCGCCTGGTCGATCCCCAGCTCCGCGGGTGTGAGTTGCTCCTTCGGGCCGATGCTGAGCGTGACGAGCCGCTTCCCGATGGGCCGTTCGAGCGTCACGGCGATCTGGTTGGCGTCACGCCGGAAGCGGATGAGGCCGATCTTCTTGGGCGCGCCGATCACCTCGCGCCCCACGGCCATCGCCGCATCCGGGGCGAGCGCGCCGTCGAGAGCGCTGACCATGATGTAAGGGCAGTAGACGTGTGGCTCGCCCTCGAAGTCGACTAGCATCTCGATCTTCATCTCGTTGAAGTCACCGAGACCCGTCGTTCGGCACTCGATGCCCCAGATGAACACCTGCGGCGGGCTGTGAGTCGGCGTCAGGCCCGCGGGCAGGATATCGAGGAAAGCGTCCTCCTCGGTCTCGTAGAGGACTCCTGCGAAGAAGCTGTTGCGGTAGGCCCAACCCCGCACCCCGGGCTCGTACAGCGGCGCGTCGACGGGCAGCGAGTAGCCCGCAGTGACGGGGTCGAGGCGACCTCCGCGAGGATGGTTGCTCACGACGGGGTTCCTCCTTCGTTGGTAGTCACAGGAATGGCAAGCCCTGGCGACGGCCCGCCACGCAGCAGCAGCGACACCTCCCGGCGCAGCCGGTGGCGGCTGACGAGCCGGTCGGCGACGACAGCGGCCACGAGGATGAGGCCGATCGCAACGATCTGGATGAAGCCCGAGTAGCCGAGCAGGGTGAGCCCGTTGCGCAGGACGGCGAGCGCGAGCGCGCCGAGCAGCGCCCAGACGACGCTCCCACGGCCACCGGCGATGGCAACGCCACCGAGGATGGCGGCGGTGATCGCGTCGAGCTCGCTTCCGTCCGCGAAGTCGGAGCGCGCCGTGTTGAAGCGAGCCGCCGCGATGATTCCGGCGATCGCGGCGATCAGCCCGGCCGCCGCGTAGGCGCCGATGACGACTCGGTCGACCGGGACCCCTGCGAGCCGCGCGGCCCGCCGGTTGCCGCCGGCCGCGTAGATCCAGCGACCGGTGACCGTGCGCCGGAGCACGAACGCGACGACGACGGCCACTCCAATCAGGACGAAAGTCTGCAACGGAATGCCGCCGACTTCACCCTGCCCGAGCTCCTGAAGCGACGAAGGGTACGGGCCCAGGTTGCGCCCGCGAGTCAGGCCGAGAGCGGCTCCGCGATAGAGCGTCAGCGTCGCCAGCGTCGCCACGATCGGCGAGAGGCCGAGGCGCACTACCAGCAGCCCGTTGAGCAGTCCGGCCGCAAGGCCGACCGCCAGCGCCGCAGCCACCGCAAGCCAGATGCTCACTGAGTGCTCGACGTGCAGCACACCGAGCGTGACCGCGCTGAGCGACAGCATCGCGGCCACCGAGAGGTCGATGCCCCGCGTCAGCAGCACGATCGTCGCGGCGATGGTGAGCAGGCCGAGCTCGGTGAAGTACGAGCGCGAGAGATCTGCCCAGTTCCGCCCGCTGAGGAAGACCGAGTCGGCGAGCGAGAAGGCGACGATCAGCGCGACCAGCGTGAGCAGCGTCGATCCCTCGCGGGCCCACGTGATCGGTGAGCGCCGCAGCGTTGCGAAGCCGCCGCTACCCACCCCCGCTCACCACCAGCCGCTGGCGCCCGCGCTGCGCGAGCACGAAGACCGTCACCGCACCAAGGATGGTGAGACCGACGATCGCCCCCTGCCAGGCGATGTCGACGCCGAGAAAGACGAGCCCGGCGCTGATGCTCTGCAGGAAGATCGCACCGAGGGCTATGCCCACGACCGTGCCCTGACCGCCAAAGATGGCGACGCCGCCGACGACGACCGCGGCGATCGCGAGCAGCTCGAGGCCCGAGCCGCTCGTCGGCAGCACCGTCCCGTTGCGCGCGGCGAAGATCGCTCCGGCGAGGCCGGCCAGTGCACCGCTCAGGCAGTACGTGAGCGCCTGGTAGCGCTCGATTTTGATTCCCGCCAGGCGCACCGCTTTCGGGTTGTTGCCGATCGCGTAGAGCGTCCGCCCGGCGCCGGTGAAGCGCATCGCGAGCTCACCGAGCAGGAACACGCCGAACATCACCCACACCGGGTAGGGCAGCGTCAGGAAGCGGCCCTGGCCGAAGGACGTGAACGAGTCCGGGAAGTTGCCGACGAGGTGGCTCTTGGTCGTCTCGGCGAGCACGCCCCTGAAGATCCCGAGCGTCGCGAGCGTCACGACGATCGGCGCGATCCCGAGGCCCACGATCAGCAGCGCGTTGATCAGGCCGAGGCCAGCTCCTGCGGCGACCCCTGCCGCCAGAGCCAACCAGCCGTTCACCCCCTCCTGTGCGACGAGTCCGGCGATCGTGGCGCAGGCCGCAAGCGTCGAGCCGACGGAGATGTCGATGCCGCCGGCGAGTATGACGATGCCCGCGCCCACCGCGATGATCCCGACCGTCGAGGCGTCGTAGAGGACGTTGGTGATGTTGAGCCGGCTGACGAAGGCCGAGTTCTGAAGTCCCACCGCCAGGTAGAGCGCGGCGAGGACGAGAACGAGCAGCACCTCTCGCTGGCGGCCGAGGGCGCGTGCGTCGAGGCTCATGCGCCCACCGCCGCTGCCATGACACCGGCAGCATGCGCGATGACGGCTTCTTCCGTGATCTCGCCCCGGATCAGCTCGCGCACGACCCGACCCCGATGCATGACGATCACGCGGTCGCTCATCTTGACGAGCTCCTGCAGGTCAGAGGTGATCAGCAGGATCGCCAATCCGCCGGCCGCAAGCTCGGCGATCAACCGGTGGATCTCGGCCTTCGCGCCGACGTCGATCCCCTGTGTCGGCTCGTCGAGGATCAGCACGGACGGCTCGGCCGCCAGCCACCGGCCGAGCAGGATCTTCTGCTGGTTCCCGCCACTGAGCGTCTCGACCTCGTCCCGGAGGCTACGGGTCACGATGCGGATGCGTGTGATCAGCTCCTCGCCGAGGCGCCGCTCCCGCCGCTTGTCGAGCAGGCGGTTGCTGCGTAGCTGGCGGAGGACGCCGAGCGACAGGTTCGCGCCGACGTCGAGCGTGAACACGATCCCGTCCTGCTGCCGGTTCGCCGGCACGTAGCAGATGCCTGCTCGCACAGCCTCGTTGGGTGAGCGGCAGGAAAGTGGTTGGCCGGCAAGCGTCACCGCTCCGCGCTGGTGCCGGATCGCACCGTAGATCGCCTGCGCCAGCTCGGTGCGCCCGCTGCCGAGTAGGCCTCCGAGTCCGACGATCTCACCGCGGCCGACGTCGAGGCTCACCCCGTGCACCACACCTTCGACCGTCAGCTCGCGCACGGAGAGCAGCGGCTCGCCTGCCGGAACCGGGTGCTCGGCGA
>JANXXF010000329.1 GCA_025350775.1 Actinomycetes bacterium | reverse complement strand
CCCTGGTACGCCGCCTGGGACCTCGCCTTCCACTGCGTGCCGCTGGCGATCCTTGACCCGGAGTTCGCCAAGGGTCAGCTCGATCTACTGCTGCGCGAGTGGTACCAGCACCCGAATGGGCAGATTCCGGCCTACGAGTGGGCCTTCGGCGACGTGAACCCGCCGGTGATCGCCTGGGCCGCCTGGCGGGTCTACAAGATGAGCGCGGCGCGTGACGAGCGCGACCGCGAGTTCCTTGCCCGGGTGTTCCAGAAGCTGCTCGTCAACTTCACCTGGTGGGTCAACCGTAAGGACCTCGACGGCCGCCACCTATTTGCGGGCGGGTTCCTTGGGCTCGACAACATCGGCGTCTTCAACCGCTCGGAGCCGCTGCCCACGGGCGGCCACCTGGAGCAGGCCGACGGCACCGCCTGGATGGCGTTCTACGCGGCGACGATGCTCTCGATCGCGCTCGAGCTGGCCGTGCACGACCCCGCCTACGAGGACATCGCCTCGAAGTTCTTCGAGCACTTCGTCTGGATCGTCGACGCCATGAACTCGCTCGGCGGCAGCGGGCTCTGGGACGAGGAGGACGGCTTCTACTACGACCAGCTCCACGTCGACGGGCAGGGCGTCCCGTTGAAGGTGCGCTCGCTGGTGGGGATCATCCCGCTGCTCGCCGTCGAAGTGCTAGACGACGACGCGCTCGACCGGCTGCCCGCCTTCCGCAGCCGCATGCAGTGGCATCTCGCCCAGCGGCCCGACCTCGACCGCTATATCGCGACGACGGAGCGCGGCGGCGGGAGCCACCTGCTCGCCGTCGCGACCCGCGAGCGGCTGGTCCGCGCGCTGGGATACGTCCTCGACGAGGACGAGTTCCTGTCGCCGCACGGGATCCGCTCGCTCTCCCGGCATCACCTGCGCTCGCCGTACGTCTTCCACGTCGGTGCCGCCGAGTACCGCGTGGACTACGAGCCGGCCGAGTCGCAGAGCGGCCTGTTTGGCGGCAACTCGAACTGGCGTGGCCCGGTCTGGTTCCCGATCAACCTGCTGCTGATCGAGGCGCTCGAGCGCTACCACCACTTCTACGGCGACGAGCTGCGCGTCGAGTTCCCCACCGGCTCGGGTCGGGCGCTCAACCTGGCCGAGGTCGCCGCCGAGCTCTCGGGACGGCTCGCGTCGCTCTTCCTGCCCGGCCCGGACGGCTGCCGGCCGGCGCACGGCGACGACCGCCGCTACGCGGACGACCCGCACTTCCGCAACCTCGCGCTGTTCTACGAGTACTTCGACGGCGACACCGGGCGCGGTCTCGGGGCGAGCCACCAGACGGGGTGGACGGCCGTGGTAGCGCTGTTCCTCGAGAACAGTGCCGGACCGCCGGAGCCCGTGGCCTAGGCCGGTGTGGCGCCGGGGGCGGTGCCCGCTTCGCACTTCCGGCACGAAGTGGGCACACCGCCTCGGCTGGTCGCTCCATACGGTGGGGGCATGACGACGCGGACGAAGACGGACAGGGCAGAGTCGGGCGCGCAGGCCGAGCGGCCGGCGGCGACGGTGGCGACGCCGTGGGGCGGGGCGAGGCTCGTTGCACAGGCGGCGGTGCCGCAGCGCGCCGGCGAGCGGCGCTTCTCCTCGGTAGTGCAGCTGCTCGCCGATGCGCGCGGGGAGCCGCTGGTGCGGTTCGCCTACTCGACCGGCGGCGTGGTGCGGCGTGGCCCGGTGACGCTGCGCGCCCGCGACCTGGAGCGGCTGCGGCAGGCGGCCGCTGCCGAGCCGGCGCTCGCGGCGCTGCTGGGGTGGGGCGCCTAGGGTGAGGGGCCGGCCGGTGAGTGAGCCGCTGCCTCCGGAACGGCTTCGACTACGTCGGCGAGATCGAGTTCGCCTCCGCCCAGGAGGGTGGCGCCTATGCCGAGGCCGTCGCGCTGTGGCACACCCCGTTCGCCCTGGTGCTCGAGTTCCTTGCGCCTACGCGGCCGCCGCAGGAGAGCTCGGCCGAGGCGGCGCGGCTGCCTCCGGAACGGATCGTCGCCCGCGTCAGGTTGCCGATCGGGCTGGCGTTCGACCTGATCCGCGGCGTCAGTGCGATAATGACGGGCTACGAGGCGGAGTGGGGCGAGATCCGCCCCCCCCGGAGCCTCGGCGGAGAGGAGCGCCGTGATCAAGGTTGGCATCATCAAGGCAAGCCCGGCGTATCTGCCGGTCGGCTCCTGGGACACGTGGTCGAAGACCGGGCAGGTTCGCTACAAGGTGTTCCACCGGACTGGCTGGAGCTGGGTGTACCCGATCGTCCTGCGTGAGGAGAAGAAGGCGGACGAGCCGGGCGCACAGGAGTAGCGACCGCTACGCGGGCACGCCAAGTCGCGCCGTCGCGGCCTCGACGAGCGAGGCGAGGATCAGGGCGCCGTCGCCGGAGCCGAGCAGCGGGTCGACGGCGTGCTCGGGGTGCGGCATCAGGCCCATCACGTTGCGCGCGGCGTTGCAGACACCGGCGACGTCGGCGACGGCGCCGTTCGGGTTGTCGGTGTAGCGGAGCACCACCTGGCCGTTCGCCTCGACCTCGGCGAGCAGCTCCGGGTCGGCGAACCAGGCGCCCTCGCCGTGCTTGATCGGGATGCGCAGCAGGTAGCCGGGCTTGCAGCGCGACGTGAACGGCGTGTCGATCTGCTCGACACGGATCGTGGTGTCACGGCAGATGAAGCGCAGCGAGCTGTTCGGCCGCAGGATGCCGGGAAGCAGTCCGGCCTCGCAGAGGATCTGGAAGCCGTTGCAGGTGCCGAGCACCGGGCCGCCGTCGGCGGCGAACGCGGCGACCGCCTTCATGATCGGCGCGAAGCGGGCGATCGCGCCGCAGCGCAGATAGTCGCCGTACGAGAACCCGCCCGGCAGCACCACGGCGCCCACCGCCGGCAGCTCCTCGTCGGCGTGCCATACAGGCACCGCCTCCGCTCCCAGCGAGCCGAGCGCCCAGCACATGTCACGGTCGTCGTTCGACCCGGGAAAGGTGACAACGGCGATCTTCGGGCGCGGGCCGTCGCTCACGCGTCGCCTTCGAGGGTGATCTCGTAGCTCTCGATCAGCGGGTTTGCGATCAGCTGGTCGCACATCTTCGCGACAGCGGCACGGGCCTGCTCGCGGTCGGTCGTGTCAAGCTCGAGCTCGACGAGCCGGCCGACGTGGGCCTTCCGCACCACGAAGCCGAGGTGGCCGAGGCCACTCTGGACGGCCTCGCCCTGCGGATCGAGGATGCCGGCCTTCGGCCGCACCAGCACGGTTGCCTTCATCGCAGCACGACCTCCGGATCGGCGAGATAACGGTCGAACGGGATCTCCGTGAGGCGCTCGAACGCCTCGATGTAGCGGGCGCGCGTGCCGACGACGACAGCCTCGGGGAGCGCCGGGCCGGGCGCCTCCTTGTTCCAGCTCTGCGTCTCGCAGAAGTCGCGCACGAACTGCTTGTCGAACGACGCCTGCGCGCGGCCGGGGGTGTAATCGTCAGCGGGCCAGAAGCGCGAGGAGTCCGGCGTGCACACCTCATCGCCCAGCACGAGGGCGCCACTCGCGTCCAGCCCCAGCTCGAACTTCGTGTCGGCCACGACGATGCCGCGCTGCCGCGCGTGCTCGGCGGCGAACTCGTACAGCGCGATCGAGATCCGCTCGACCTCGGCGAACAGCTCGGCGCCGACGAGCTCGGCGGCCTGCGCCCGCGTGATGTTCTCGTCGTGGCCGCTCTCGGCCTTCGTCGCTGGCGTGAAGATCGGCGCCGGCAGACGCTGCGACTCGACCAGGCCGGCTGGTAAGTCGTGACCCGACGTGGAGCCGGTCGCGACGTAGTCCTTCCAGCCGGAGCCGGTGAGGTAGCCGCGCACGACGCACTCGATCGGCAGCATCGTCAGCCTGCGGCACTCGGTCGAGCGGCCGTCGGCGCGCAGCTTCAGCAGGTGGTGCGGGACGATGTGCGTCGTCCGCGCGAACCAGAAGCCCGAGAGGCCCGTGAGGACACGTCCCTTGTCCGGGATCTCGGTGGGCAGGATCACGTCGAACGTCGAGATGCGGTCGCTCGCGACGAGCAGCAGCCGCTCGTCGTCGAGCGCGTAGATCTCGCGCACCTTGCCGCTCGCGAGATGGACGGGTGCGTCAGCCATGGATGGGCTCCTTCGTCGCCGCGAGCGGGGTCAGACGCTCGAAGACCGTGTCGATATGGCGGGTGTACGAGCTGATGTCGAAAACCTGGTCGAGCCGGGCGCCGTCGAGCCGCGCCGTCACCTCGGGGTCGGCGCGCACGAGCGCCTCGAAGCCCGTTGCCTCGTCCCAGGCGCGCATCGCGTTGCGCTGCGTCAGCCGATAGGAGTCGTCGCGGGTGAGCCCGGCCTCGACGAGCGCCAGCAGCAGCTTCTGGCTGAAGAAGAGGCCGTGGCTCGACATGAGGTTCTGCTGCATGCGCTCGGTGCGCACGACGAGGCCTGCGGCGAGGTAGGTGAAGCGGTCGAGCATGTAGTCGACGGCGAGGAAGGCGTCGGGGAGCACGACGCGCTCGGCCGAGGAGTGTGAGATGTCGCGCTCGTGCCAGAGGGCGACGTTCTCGAGGCCGACGAGCGCGGCGCCGCGGACGACGCGCGCCAGGCCGCAGATGCGCTCGGCGGTGATCGGGTTGCGCTTGTGCGGCATCGCCGACGACCCTTTCTGGCCCTTGCCGAACGGCTCCTCGACCTCGCGCACCTCGGTGCGGGCGAGATGGCGAATCTCCATCGCGAAGCGCTCCAGCGAGGCGGCGACGATCGCCAGCGTCGTCAGCAGCTCGGCGTAGCGGTCGCGGGCGACGATCTGCGTCGTTACCGGGTCGGGCTGGAGGCCGAGCCGCTCGCACAGCAGGCGTTCCAGCTCCGGGCTCGTCGCCGAGTACGTCCCGACGGCGCCCGAGAGCTTGCCGACGGCCATCCCCGCGAGCGCCGCGCGCAGCCGCTGCCGGTCGCGGTCGAGCTCGAAGGCCCAGCCGGCGAGCTTCAGCCCGAACGTCGTCGGCTCAGCGTGGACGCCGTGGGTGCGGCCGATGCAGAGCGTGTGCCGGTAGGTCTCGGCCTGGGCCAGTACGGTTGCAAGCGCCGTGTCTAGCCCGGCCATGACGAGTGCGCCGGCCTCGCGCACCTGCAGGCCCATCGCGGTATCGAGCACGTCCGACGATGTGAGCCCGTAGTGCAGCCAGCGGCCCTCTGGCCCGAGGTGCTCGGCGACGGCGTCGACGAAGGCGGCCAGGTCATGGTTCGTCTGCGCCTCGATCTCGCGGACGCGCTCGGGCGTGGGCACCGTGGCGGCAGCGCGGATGGCCGCGACCTCCGCCGCCGGGATGACGCCGACCTCGGCCCAGGCGTCCAGCGCGGCCAGCTCGACGGCGAGCCAGGTGGCAAGCCGGTTCTCGTCCGACCACACCTTCTTCATGGCCGGACGGGAGTAGCGCGCGATCACTACGCCGATTCTAGAGGGCGGGGTGGAGGGCGGGCAGTGGGAGCGGCGGCCCGACCCGGAGAGTGGTGCCGCGGCCCGGGGCATGACGGGCCGGCGCGGGTGCCCCGATGCCGCCTGTCTCTAGTCGAGCAGCGCCAGGATCCGCGCGGCGAGCACGGCGGCGTTCTTCGCGTTGTCGACGCCGACCGTCGCGACTGGCACGCCGGGCGGCATCTGCACGATCGAGAGCAGCGCGTCGAGGCCGTCCAGGATCGACTTCGACGAGCGCAGCGGGACGCCGATCACCGGCAGCGTCGTATGCGCTGCGACAACCCCGGGCAGCGCAGCCGCCAGGCCGGCCCCGCAGATCAGCACCTTCAGCCCGCGGCCGGCGGCGCCTTTCGCGTACTCGGCTACGGCGTCGGGGTCACGGTGCGCCGAGCGCACCTCGAACTCGTGCGCGATGCCGCGCGCCGTGAGGTCGTCCATTGCCGCCTGCATTCGCTCGCGGTCGGACTCGGAGCCGACGAGGATGCCGACGAGAGGCTGGTCAGCCACGGTTTGCGATCTCCTTGGTCGATGCTGTGAGGGCGATGTCGGTGCGGTGGCGGCTGCCGGCGAACGCGATCCGCTCGACGCCGGCGTAGGCCTGGGCGCGTGCTGCGGCGAGGTCGCGGCCGACGCCGGTGACGTTGAGGATGCGGCCGCCGCTCGTGACGAGACGGCCGTCGCGGAGAGCGGTGCCGGCATGGAAGACGAGGGCCCCCGCCGCCTCCGCCTCCGGGATACCGGTGATCTCGGAGCCCGTGTCGCCCTGTGCGGGGTAGTCGCCGCCGGCGACGACGACGGTGACGGCCGCCTGTGCGCTGACGCCCAGGTCGGCACCGGCGAGGTCGCCCGCAGCGGCTGCGGCCAGCGCGCCGAGCAGGTCGCCTTCCAGCAGCGGCAGCACGACCTGCGTCTCGGGGTCGCCGAAGCGGGTGTTGAACTCGAGCACGCGGGGGCCGTCCGCGGTCAGCATCAGGCCCGCGTAGAGCAGGCCGACGAACGGGGTGCCACGCCGCGCCATCTCCTTCAGCACGGGCCGGTGCACGAGCTCGACGAGCTCCTCGACCTCGCGGTGGCCGATGCCCGGAACGGGCGAATATGCGCCCATGCCGCCGGTGTTCGGGCCGGAGTCGCCGTCGAAGGCGCGCTTGAAGTCCTGGGCGGGCGTGAGTGGGATGGCGCGAGCGCCGTCGCACAGGGCAAAGAGCGAGACCTCCGAGCCGACGAGCAGCTCCTCGACGACGACCTCGCCGGGGAAGGAAGCGACGCCGCGCAGCCCCTCTGCGAGCTCCTCCTCGCTGAGGCAGACAAAGACGCCCTTGCCGGCCGCGAGCCCGTCCGCCTTGATCACGCACGGCGCCTTCGGCTGGAGCAGCGCCCGCGCGGTCGGCACGCCGGCCGACAGCAGCACGTCCTTGGCGAAGCTCTTCGAGCCCTCCAGCCGGGCTGCGGCGCCGGACGGCCCGAACACGGCGATCCCCGCCTGGCGCAGGGTGTCGGCGAGGCCGGCCACGAGCGGCGCCTCCGGCCCGACGACCACGAGGTCGGCGCGCAGCTGCCGGGCGAGGTCGAGCAGGCCCTCGAGATCGTCAGAGCGCACCGGATGGCAGTGGCCGCTGCCAGCGATCCCGGGGTTGCCGGGGGCGGCGTGGATCTCGACAGGCGGGCCGGAGCGCGCGAGCCGCCACGCGAGCGCGTGCTCGCGCCCACCCGAGCCGACGATCAGGACCTTCACGGCGGCGAGTCTATCTCCGCGATCCGTGCCGGCATCTGGTCTACGATCGCCCCATGGCTCTCTCCGCTCCGCGCAGGCCCTGGCTCGACCCGCTCGCCGATCCCCTCGTCGCCGCCGTGACGGCGGCCGGCACCACGTAGCAAGGAGGCTTCACCATGGGAATGCTCGACGGAAGGAGCGCGCTCGTCACCGGCGCCGCCCGCGGCAACGGCGCCGCCATCGCGCGCCTGCTGGCCGCCGAGGGCGCGGGTGTCGCGCTGGTCGACATCGACGGGCACGAGGTGGTCGCGGAGGCGGCCCGCATCACCGACGCCACCGGTGCCCGCACCTTCGGCGCCCGCGTCGACGTCTGCCACGCCGCCGACATCGAGGCGGCGGTCGCGCAGGCGGTCGACGCGTTCGGCCGCATCGACATTCTCGTCAACAACGCCGGCGTCCTCTTCGACACGCCGCTGCCTGGCCTGGACATGCGGCTGTGGGAGAAGACCTTGGCCGTCAACCTGACGGGGCCGCTGCGCTGCATCGACGCTGTGGTGCCCGAGCTGATCAAGCAGGGCGACGGTGGCGCAATCGTCAACATCACCTCGATCGCAGCGTCGATCGGGTTTGACGACTACGTCGCCTACTGCGCGTCGAAGGCCGGGCTAATGGGCGTGACCCGGGCCGCGGCGCTCGCACTCGCGCCGCACCGCATCCGCGTCAATGCGGTCGCGCCCGGCATCATCGACACCGACATGACGAAGGGTCTCTACGCCGATCCGGCGGCAGCGGCGGCCATCATCGAGCGGATCCCACTGGGATACATCGCCGACCCGGTGGAGGTGGCGAAGGCCGTCCTCTACCTCGTCAGCGACCTCTCGACGTACGTGACAGGCACCGAGCTGCTCGTCGACGCGGGCTACGTCGTCCGGTGAGCGGGGCGGCGGCCCAGCCGTGAGTCGCGCGGTGCCGCCGTCGTGAGTCGCCCGGTTCTGCCGCAGCCGCCGCCGTACAGCGCTGTCCCGGTCACCGTCGTCCGGCTGCCCGGGGGCCGCGAGGAGCGCGACTTCGTGGCGGCCGAGGAGCCGCTCGAGATCCGCATCAACGGCGTAGCGGTGGCCGTGACGATGCGGACGCCGGGCCATGACGAGGAACTCGCCGTCGGATTCCTGCTCACCGAAGGCCTGCTCAAACGTCCTGCCGACGTGGTCGCGGTGCGGCCGTATCCGCGCAACGAACTGGGCAACGTCGTGGACGTGCTGCTTTCGCCGG
>JANXXF010000285.1 GCA_025350775.1 Actinomycetes bacterium | reverse complement strand
CGCGCATCGACATGTCCGAGTACATGGAGAAGCACGCCGTCTCGCGCCTGGTCGGCTCGCCTCCCGGCTACGTCGGCTACGACGAGGGCGGGCAGCTGACCGAGGCCGTGCGTCGCAAGCCGTACTGCGTCCTGCTGCTCGACGAGATCGAGAAGGCCCACCCGGACGTCTTCAACATCCTGCTGCAGGTGCTCGACGACGGTCGGCTCACCGACGGCCACGGCCGTACGGTCGACTTCCGCCACACGGTGCTGATCATGACCTCGAACGTCGGTGGCATGGAGGCGATGCGTGACCGCTTCCGCCCGGAGTTCATCAACCGGATCGACGAGATCGTCGAGTTCTCGCCGCTTTCGCGCGAGCAGATCGGCTCGATCGTCGAGCTGCAGCTGCGGCGGCTGCGTGGCCGCCTGGCCGAACGCGAGATCGGCATCGAGCTGTCCGATGAGGCCACGGCTGCGATCGCCGAGGCCGGCTGGGATCCGACCTACGGGGCCAGGCCGCTCAAGCGGGCGATCCAGCGGCTGGTCGAGAACCCGCTGGCGCTGCGGCTGCTCGAGGGCGACTTCGTCGCCGGCGACACCGTGCGCGTCGAGGTCGGAGAGGGTGGAGCGGGCGGGGCCGGGGAGGGCGGGGAGCTCGCCTTCCGCAAGGCCGGGGCGCCGGTCGCCGCGTAGCGGGCGACCGTTTTCGCGCGGGAGCGCGAATCGGTTCGGGGTGTGCCCGGTCAACGGTGCCGGGGAGCGAACTCCTTGGTGACCACGTCAACTGGCCCCAGCCGCCCCGCGTGCTCAGCCTGGATCCACCGTTTTTCGCGGGCGTTGCAGCTCGTCCAGGCTGCCAGGCCGCTCCCCGGCGGGGTTTCGTCCCCTCCGCCTGCGGCGGTGGGGCCTGCACCCGGCCGCTGCGCTCCGCGCTGGAGCCTCCGGAACGGGCCACCGGCCCGCCCCGTACGGCCCCAACGCGTCCTGACAGCCCGGACGAACGCCCCGCGATCACGAAAAACGGTGGATCCAGGCTCAGGCGTCGAGCGGCAGCAGCGTGAAGGCGTCCCCTCCGCGGAGGGGACGCACATTGCGGAAATGACGCTCGTCGAAGGTGGCGATGCGGGTGGTCTCGACGTGGGCGGCGAGCGCGACGAGCGAGGCGTCGGTCAGGCCGAGGGCGCTGTCGGCGTAGCGGTCGGCAACGGTCACCATCTCGCCGACCGCCTGCGGCCACCACTTGACCTCGTACGCGCCGGCCGCGAGGTCGTTTCGAATCGCCGCGGCGTAGGTCGAGCCGAGGCGCCTCCCGGCGAGATAGTCCGTTTCGGCAAGCACGAGCGGCGTGGTCACCAGCTCGTCAGCGCATCGCGAATACCACTCGGCGGCCGCCTGGTGCCACCGATCCCGGCGGTCGAGCAGGGCCAGGATGACCGAGGTATCCAGGGCGATCACTCGCCGAAGCCCTCCATGTATTTGTCGATGTTGTCGACGAGGTCGCCGGGGCCCTCGGCGAGTCCGATCGCTGCGATCCGCGGGCGCGGGGGCAGGGCAGCGACCGCTTCGGCGAGGATCCGGCGAATCGCCTCGGCCTTGGTCACGGCGTCCCGTGCCGCGATGCGCGCGAGGCCACGATCGACGTCGGCGTCGATGTAGAGGCTCGTCTTCCTGAGCATGGCGAGAGCTTACCACCCGTCACCTGCCACCCACGTTGCGGCCATGAGGTCACGATAGGGCGCGATCTGCGACGGAGGCGTGCCGACTTCGTGCCGGTAGGGTGCCGCCGCCACGGCCGGGCCCCTCTCGTGTAAACTCCAGAGTGGAGTTGATGCACGAGTGATAACTCCAAAATGGATCTATGACGAGCGACGATCTGACACCATTTTCCTACGCCATCCTCGCCCTGGTCGGCGAGGGCGGTGCCGGCCCGCATGACATCGTCCTGATGATGCGCCGCGGCACGACGTACTGGGCCGCTGCCGAGAGCCACTACTACGCCGAGCCGAAGCGGCTGGCGCGGCTGGGCTATCTCAGCGCCGAGCGCGCCCCGGGCAAGACGCGCGACCGGACGCACTACCGGCTCACCGAGCAGGGGCGCGACGCGCTGTGCGCCTGGTTCGCGCAGCCCACGCCGTTTCCGCGCATCCAGGACGAGGCGGCCGTGCGCCTGGTCGCCGCGAGCAGCGTCGGCGACGACGCAGCGCTGCTCGCGAGCCTCAGAGCGCTGCGGGCCGACCTCGACGAGCTCGACGTGGGGCTCGACGCCTCGATCGCCTGCGCCGAGGCCCTGCCGCACCGCGCGCGCTACCTACGGCTCGTCCACCGGCTCGGGCGGGCGACGGTGAGGGCGCGGCGCGAGTGGCTGGACGACGTCGAGCGGGAGCTGGGCGGCGGGGGTGAGAGGGCCGCGGGCGGCCGGGCGCCGGGAGACAGCGCTGCGCCGGCAGGCGGC
>JANXXF010000281.1 GCA_025350775.1 Actinomycetes bacterium | reverse complement strand
GCGCCCGCACGCGGGCGGCGACGCTCGTCGGGCCATGGCGCCGCGATCCCGTCTCGCTCGGCTCACGGAGGACTCGCGAGGGTGAGTCGAACGGCTGAGACTCCTCCGGCGCCGGCGCCGTGCCGACAATCGCGAGCACGTGCGCAGCGGGCGTGCGCGGATGCACGGCCCAGCACCGGAGCATCTCGTCGCCAGTCGCCCACGTCCCGCCGCTGCTCAAGCGCGAGACATGCGCGCGGGAGTGATGCCGGCCGGGCAGGCGTAGCCAGTTGCCGAACTCGCCAGGCGCGAGCCGTGGCTGCTTCGGGAAGAGCTCGACCGCATCCTCCACGCCGGCCTCGGCGACGATCGCGCCCAGTCCGCGGTAGACGGCCTCAGTCGGGACCGGACCACCGAAGAGCAGCCACAGGTGGTAGCCGCCGACGCCGTTCGAATCCTCCACGAGCGGCGCGAAGCCAAGCCCGCGCGCCGCGGACGCCAAGCGCTGGGCCGTCTCTCGGTTGCGCGCAGTTTGCGCTGCGTCCGGTTCGTGGGCGTCAATGTCGATTGCCCCGAACCGCGACGTGTTGTCCGCCGACGTCGTGTGCAGGCCGACGATGTGCTCCGGCTTCGCGCCGCGCGCGTGCCGCTCGAGATCGGGGTGGCCAATGGCGTGCTTCTCGGTGATGGCAGACCCGGCCTCCCGGCGGTCAAGGGGGCGGTATCGCCCGAACGCGTCGTGTCGGTTCACTAGGCTGGCCGTCGCGCGCGCGAACATCTCGACGGCCGTCACGTGGACACACCCGCCGTCGAAGCGTGTGCATCGCGCCCCGCAGCAGCGTGCTTCCCGCACCCGCCCGTGAGCGCCACCTGCGGATACAACGTCTCGGCCGCATGCGGATCGTCGCCCACGACGACCGGGGGGCGCGCACGGCACTCGCCATCGACGCCGCGGGTGGGCCAGCGCTTTGCGTACGCCTTGAAGTAGCGGCACGAGCTGCACGGGCCGAGCGCGGGCGAGGTGTCGCGGGGCTGACTCATGCGGCGCGAGCTCTCGGGGTCCCGATGGTGTACACGACATCGCCCGGCGCCGGCACGCCGACCTCGAGGCGCCCGTGTTCCGTGAGGCGTACGAAGACGTGCGCTTCACCGCGCGCGTGCGCCGCCTCAATCGCGGCGAAGATCGCCCGGCCGATCGCCGCCGGAGTCATGCGTCGGGCTCGCTGAGCGTTCGCTGCAAGCGCTCGGCCTCCGCCTGCACATCGAGCCCGGGCGCTACGACGACAGCCGCGGCGATCTGAGCCCGCGTCGCCTCGGGAGCATAGCAATAGGCGCCGTCCGCCTGCGCGACCATCTCGCGGGCATCGACGGGCCAAACCTTCAGGAGGCGGCCGGTACGGCGTTCGCGTACGAGAACGAGCTGCGCTCCTGGGAATGGCGCCGGCGGGTGATCTTGGGCGCTCACCGTGCCCCCTCAAGCCGTTTGACGTCGGCCACGAGCACGCGGACGGTGCGCGGGCCCAAGCGAACCACGGGCAGGCGGCCATCCTTGATGCGCCGCGCGAGGTCGCGGCGGCTGACTTGCCAGCGCGCGGCGAGCTGCTCAAGAGTCAGCGTCTCTCGCGTTGGCGCGGTGGTGGTTGGTGCGTCGAGTGTCATTCGAGTGGCTCCTGTTGAGGACCAGAGTAGCCGGAGCCTGACAATTGACGCCACAGCCAGTTGCCAATACTTTACGCATCATGAAACATGCGCAAACGCATACTGCGAGAGACGTGCGTGACCTGCAGGCACCGGCGCACATCCGCGAGCGCCTTCGAAGCCTTCTCGACAAGCATTTTCACAAGTCGCAGACTGAGATGGCGCGGCGCCTTGGCATCACGCAGGGGGCGGTCAGTCGATGGATGCCGAAGTCCGACGAACCGCGAGCGGGGCGCTCCGCGAAGGGGCGCCCCAAGCGGCGCGCCCCGCTCAAGCGCTCCCTTCCCGATCTCGAGACCTTCTTGCACCTGTGCACTGTCACCAAGACGTCGCCGACCTGGCTCCTCTTCGGTGATGGCGCCGAGACGCAGGAGGGTTCACGCCCGCACGGCGATCTCTTGCGCGACGTGGT
>JANXXF010000264.1 GCA_025350775.1 Actinomycetes bacterium | reverse complement strand
GCTACCCGCTCGAGGACTGGCTGGCCCGCACCGGCTGCGTCGGCGAGGAGGCCGCCGCCGTGCGCCGCGAGCTCGCGCACGTCACCGACGCCGAGGGCGTCTGGCACGGCGACGTCGTCGTGATCAAGGGAGTGAAGCGCTAATGGCGATCATCGTCGACACCAGCACGAAGCTCGTCGTCCAGGGCCTCACCGGCCGCGAGGGCTCCTTCCATGCCGGCCGCAACCGCGCGTACGGCACGCAGCTCGTTGCGGGCGTCACGCCCGGCAAGGGCGGCACCGAGCACGAGGGCACCCCGGTGTTCGACACCGTCGCCGACGCCGTCGCCGCCACCGGCGCCAACACGTCGATGGTGTTCGTCCCCGCCCGCTTCGCCACCGACGCCATCTACGAGGCCGTCGACGCCGGCATCGGCACCGTCATCTGCATCGCCGAGGGGCTGCCCGCGCACGAGATGCTGCGGGTCTACAACTACATCCGGCCGAAGGGCATCACGCTGATCGGGCCGAACTGCCCCGGCGTGCTCTCGCCCGGCAAGGCCAACGTCGGCATCATCCCGGCCGAGATCTTCACCGCCGGCAAGGTCGGCCTCGTCAGCCGCTCCGGCACGCTCACCTACCAGATCGGCCACGAGCTCACGCAGCTCGGCCTCGGCAACTCGACGATCGTCGGCATCGGCGGCGACCCCGTCGTCGGCTCCTCGTTCATCGACGTCATCAGTCGTTTCCAGGACGACCCCGAGACCGAGATCATCGTCATGGTCGGCGAGATCGGTGGCGACGAGGAGGAGAAGGCCGCGCGCTTCGTGCAGGCGAACGTGACGAAGCCGGTGCTTTCGTACATCGCGGGCTTTACCGCGCCGCCCGGCAAGACGATGGGCCACGCGGGCGCGATCATCTCCGGCTCGTCCGGCACCGCGGCGGCCAAGAAGGACGTGCTCGAGTCGTGCGGCATCCGTGTCGGCACGACGCCGACCGAGGTGGCTGGCCTGGTCGCCGAGGTCGCGAAGACCCTCTAGGTCGGCCCGGCCCTGAGCCCGGCCCCGCGCTCGGCCCGGCCACGACCCTTTAGCGCAGCCGGGCCCGCAGCTCCTCGAGCCGCTCGGCGCCGATCTCGACCCGCGCCTCATAGGCCCGCTGCTCGAACAGCGGCTGATAGTGCAGGTCGCCGGCCGCGCGCGCGACGTACGCGTACGCGCTGAGGGCGACGAACGTCAGCTCGCGCAGCTCCTTGCGCTCGCCGCCCTTGCGCGTCGCCTTCGCAAAGCCGCGCGCCATGTGGCTCAGCGTCTTCTTCAGCCCGCCCGAGACCGGCGGGTGCGCGCGCCCGACCGGGTGCAGCGCCAACGCGGCAAGGTGCGCCTCGGCCGCGTCGCAGTCCCAGCAGCGCTGCAGATCGTTCATCACCCGTGTCGCCGCGCCGGCCATCGCGCTGCGGAGCCTAGACGATTGCCGTCGCGGCCGACCTTCGTCCGGGCGACACCGTAGAGTGCCCGCGTGAACTGGCTCGCGGCCTATGAGATCGAGACCGACGCGGCGGCGGCGGATCTGGGCGAGCCTGCGACGCTGACGGTCATCTTGCGCGACCTTGACAACGACCGGCGGGACTTTGCGTTCGTGCCGATCGAGCCTGTCGAGCCGGGTGAAGCGCAGCAGGACGCGATCATCCGCGCGATGGCGGGCCACTACCCGGATGCGAGCTGGCGGACGTACGACCCGGAGAAGCAGGTGGCGAGCTTTATCGGCCGCCAGCAGCTCTACATCGTAATCTACGAGGAGCATGACTCCGCGCCACGGCCGGCAGTCGAGCGGCCTCGACTCTTCGCCGTATGACCTTGCCGCCGGGCGTGGGCGGGCGGTCGGCGCGCTGGCTGCTCTCCGAGCACTTCCTCTCCGATCGGCTGCCGTCCGGGCTCGTATCCCGCCGTCGCTAGACTCGGAGCCATGTCGATGATCTCGTTCGCCCGCGGTGTCCCTGCCCCCGAGTGCCTGCCCGTAGAGGATCTGGCCGACTGCGCGAAGGTCGCGATCGAGCGCGACGGCCGCACGATCCTGTCGTACGGCGCAGGCGGTGGCTACGGCCCGCTGCGCGAGTGGATTGCCGCGCGTCACGGTGTCGCGCCGGGCCGGGTGATGCTCACCAACGGCTCGCTGCAGGGCTTCGTCTTTCTCACCACGCACTTCTTCGGCAGTGGCAAGCCGGGCCGCGTCCTCGTCGAGGCGCCGACGTACGACCGTCCGCTGAAGATCCTCGCCGCGGCCGGCGCCGAGATCGTCGCGCTGCCGGTGGACGACGAGGGCCTCGACCCCGACGCGCTCGAGGCCGAGCTGCGCAAGGGCCCGAAGCCGGCGTTCGTCTACTCGATCCCGACCTTCCAGAACCCCAGCGGGCGCACCCTCTCCGCCGAGCGGCGCACCCGCATCGCCGAGCTCATCGCCGAACACGACGTGCTGTTCCTCGAGGACGACCCGTACGGGCTCGTCCGCTACGAGGGCACGGCGCAGCCGTCGCTCTTCTCGCTCGAGGGCGGCACGCAGGTCATCTACTCGTCGTCGTTTTCGAAGACGGTGGCGCCGGGCGTCCGCGTCGGCTACTTCATCTTTCCCGAGGCGGTGGGCAAGGCGGTCGAGGCGATCGCCGTCTCGAACTACATCTCGCCGGTGATGCTCTCGCAGGCGACGGTGTTCGAGTTCGTCAACCGCGGCCGCTTCGAGCCGAACCTCGAGCGCGTGATCGGCCTGCTGGGCGCCCGCCGCGACGCGATGCTCGAGGCGCTGGAGAAGGAGCTCGGCGGGTCGGGCGCGGTCTGGAGCCACCCCGAGGGCGGCTACTTCCTGTGGCTCGACTTCCCCGCCGGCGTCGACTGCGACGAGCTGCTGCCGCGGGCCGAGGCCACGGGCGTCACCTTCGTCAAGGGCACCGACTTCTTCGTACCCGGTGGCGGCGGCCAGAACGCAGCCCGCCTCGCCTACAGCTTCGTCTCGGTGGACGAGATCTATGAAGGCGTGGCAAAGCTAGCGTCGCTGATGCGCTGACGCTGCTGCGGCCGCGCCGACGTGAGAGGCTTGATGTGAATTAGCCGCGGCCGCGGTTGCCGCCCCGGGCGCGGCGCCATGCCGCCTCGTCGTTCCTCGTCCAGGCCCCGGGCCTGGCCTGCGGGCGCCGCGACGCCCTGGCTTGGCCCGGGACAGCCCCGCTGGGCGCGCTCATTCACATCAAGCCTCTAGGCGAAGGCCGGCCGGAGCGCGGCGTCGCGCTCGCGGTCGCGGTGGGCGTCGCGCACGAGCGGGACGAGCTGCGCCTGCCGTGGCGGCGTCAGGCCGCCCTTGACCG
>JANXXF010000224.1 GCA_025350775.1 Actinomycetes bacterium | reverse complement strand
GAGCGCGTCGGCGATCGAGCGGATGTAGGTGCCGGAGGTCACGTGCAGGTCGAGCGCTGCGATGCCGTCGTCGTAGGAGACGAGCACGAGCTCGTGCACGGTGGAGCGGCGCAGCGGCATCTCGACCTCCACCCCGCGCCGATGCAGCTTGTACGCGCGCTCGCCGTCGATCTTGACGGCCGAGGCGGCCGGGATCCGCAGCTCGATCTCGCCGCGCAGCCGCGCCAGCGCCCGCTCCAACTCCTCGCGCGTGGGTGGCTCGTGACGGTCGAGCGGCTCGCCGTCGCAGTCCCCAGTGGTGGTGCGCACCGAGAGGTCGACCGCCGTCAGGTAACGCTTGTCGAGGCCGACGAAGCTGGGCGCGAGCCGCGTGGCCCGCCCCGACAGCAGCAGCAGCAGGCCCGTCGCGAACGGGTCGAGCGTGCCGGCGTGCCCCGTGCGGGCCCGGGTGCGGTTGCGCGTGCGGGCGACGATCGCGAATGACGACGGCCCGGCGGGCTTGTCGACGAGGATCACGCCGGCCGGCTCGAGGGCCCTAGGCGGCGCCACGGGTGGCCGCGACGTAGGCGCTGCAGATCGCCTCGATCAGCTCCGCAGTCGTCTGGTCGGAGGTGAAGCCGGCCGCCTGCGGATGGCCACCGCCGCCGAACTGGCGGGCGATCGCGGAGACATCGATGCTGAGGTCGGAGGCCCGCAGGCTGACCCTGCGCTGCACCGGCGTGCGGAACGGTGGCTCGCGGATGAGCGCGACGACGCGCGCGCCCTCGACCGAGCGGAGATGCTCGATGACGCCCTCGGAGTAGCCCTCGCCGGCACCCACATCGGGCCAGTCCGTGTGCACGAGCCAGGAGATGACGACCGCGCCGTCCTCGTACTGCTCGGCCCGGTCGAGGACGCGAGCGAGCAGCTTGAGCTTGGGGAAGCCGACCGACTCGTAGACCTTCTTGAAGACCCCGGCGACGTCGGCGCCCGCCTCGACGAGCTCGGCGCCGACCCGGAGCGCGCGCGGCGTCGTGTTCGAGTACTGGTAGCGGCCCGTGTCGGTGACGAGCGCGACGTAGAGCGGCTCGGCGATCTCGGGGGTGATCGTCACGCCGAGAGCGGTGAGCAGGTCGAAGACGATCTCGCCCGTCGACGAGGCCGTGTCGATCACGAGGTCGACGGTGCCGAAGCGCGTGTTGTCGTGGTGATGATCGACGTTGAGGATGAGCGGCGCCCGCTCGAGCGCAACGGGGTCGCCGATACGGCCCGCTCCGGCGCAGTCGAGCGCGAGCAGGACGCGCTTCGCCTGGTCGGCGGGCGGCGTGCGGACAAGCGCGTCGAGCGGCATCCACTGGTACTCGCCGGCAATCGGCCCAGAGCCCGGCAGATACATGACCGAGTCCTTCCCGAGCGCCTGCAGCCCGAGGTGCATGCCGAGCAGCGACCCGAGGGCGTCGCCGTCCGGATGCTCGTGCGTCGTCAGCAGGAAGCGGTCGTGCATGCGGATCGCTGCCGTGACGGCGCGCATGTCAGTCTCCGGTCTGATCGTCACTCAGGGCAGGTTCCGTCGGGGCGTGCTCGTCGATCAGCTGCGACATCCGGACGCCGTACTCGACCGACGGATCGTACTCGAACGTCAGCCGGGGCGTCCGGCGCAGCTTCAGCTCCTTCGCCACCCGCGACTGCAGGTAGCCGTGCGCCGCGGTCAGGCCCGCGAGCGTCCGCTCGCGCTTGTGGTCGTCGCCGTAGACGCTGACGAACACCTTCGCGTAGCCGAGGTCGGTCGTCACCTCGGTGCCGGTGACAGTGACGAAGCCGACCCGCGGATCCTTGAGCTCACCGATCGCCTCCGACAGCACCTGCTTGACCGCCTCGTTGACGCGCCGCCGCCTGTCATTCATCGAGCGTCACCACGTCACGGTCGCTGCGCACGAGGACGAACTCCTGTCTCTCGAGCAGCCGCTCCGCCTCGTCGAGCAGCCTGTCGGCGTCGCGCGCGTCGCGCGTCACGCAGGCCACCGTCAGGCGCGAGCGCTGCCAGAGCTCGTGATGGTCGACCTCCGCCACTGCGAGGCCAAGACGCTGATGGAGCTGGGCCTTGGCGGACTGCACGAACTTCCGCTTTCCCTTCAGCGAGACCGCCTCCGGGAAGTGCAGCTCGACCGAGAGAATCCCCACATAGCCAGCGCCCATCAGGCCATTGTGCCTTGCGCGAGCCGTTCGCCCTCATCTCGGCCCACCGGCTGCCGATGAACGCACTGTGAATCTCCTCCGGCAGCTCCGTGCGCTCGCGACCGTCGGGATCGGTGCCGGCGCCATCGCCGCGATCGTCTGGCTGGTCGCCCGTAGCGACGGCTCGCCTGCCGGACGCGTCGTCGAGCTCGCAACCGTTGGCGCCATCGCCGGCCTCAGCCTGCTGATCGGGGCAACCGGGGCGCTGATGGCTGGTCGCGCGCGCAGCCTCGACCGGCGCCGCGCCACCGCAGAGCATGGATTCCGCGCCGCCCAGGTCGAGCTCTCCGACTCGCTGCAGATCGCACGTACCGAGGGCGAGGCCTTTGCGCTGCTGCGGCGCCACCTGGAGCGCACCGTGCCGGGCAGCGACGTGGTCGTGTTGCGCCGCAGTGCCGACGGCGAGCGCATCGAGCCGGCCACCTTCGTCCCGGGCGGCACGCTGCTCGCCGAGCGGCTCGCCGGCGCCGAGCCGTGGTCCTGCCTCGCCACCTGCCTCGGCCGGACGCACGAGACCGTCGACAACGCCGACCCGCTGCTCGCCTGCGCACTCTGCGGCGGCGGCGGGCGCCGCTCCCTGTGCGTTCCCACCCTCATCGGCGGCGACATCACCGGCGCCGTGCTCGTCGAGCACGGCGCCACGCTCTCGGAGATCGAGCGGCTGCGCGTCGTCGACTCCGTCGGCCAAGCCTCTGCCGTCCTCAGCGGCCTGCGCAATCTCGCGCGCGCCGAGGCCAGGTCGGGTGCCGACAAGCTCACCGGGCTCCCGAACGACCGGGCAGTGGAGTCCAGCCTGCGCCGGATGATCGCGCAGTCCGGCCGTGCGCTCAGCTCGCTGTCGCTCGTCGTGCTCGACATCGACCATCTGCGCCGCCTCAACGAGACGCTCGGCCAGGCCAAGGGCGACGTCACGCTGGAGGCGGTGGCCGCGACGATCACCGAGCTGTCGCGCAACAGCGACCTGGCCGGCCGGCTGGGCGGTGGCGAGTTCGTGCTCGTGCTGCCCGACACCCAGAAGGACGGCGCGCTGGAGGTCGCCGAGAAGGTGCGCCTCGGCGTCACGCGGGTCGACCTGCCGGGCCTGGATTGGCCGCTCTCGGCCAGCTTCGGCGTTGCGACCTTCCCCGACGACGCAGTGTCGGCGGACGAGCTGTTGCGCGTCGGGCGCGCCGCCTGCCGCGCCGCGAAGGCTGCCGGTCGCAACGCAGTGGAGGCAGCCGGCACCTGGGGTGTCGACCTCGACGCCTACGACAACCCGTGCGGCGAGTAGAACGCTCGTGTCGACGCTGCGTCCTGGCCGACGCTAGCCGGCGCTGATCGCCGGCTCGTCCAGGTTCGTCCGCTCGACCGCACGCACCTCGTAGATCTCGAGGACGTCGCCCTCACGGAGATCGTTGAAGTTGTGGAGCAGGATGCCACACTCGAAGCCGGTCTGCACCTCGCGCACATCCTCCTTGAAGCGCTTGAGCTGGTCGATCGAGCTGTCCTGAATGACGGCCCCGTCACGGAAGACACGCACCTTGCCGCCACGCTTGACCGTGCCGCTGTTGACATAGCAGCCGGCGATCGTGCCGAGGCGCGACACCTTGAACAGTGCACGCACCTCGACCTCGGCGAGGATCTCCTCGGTCTGCACCGGCGAGAGCATGCCGATCAGCGCCTGCTCGATGTCGTCCTTGAGCTGGTAGATGACGCGGTACGTGCGAACGTCGACGCCCTCGCGGTCGGCGAGGGACTTGGCCTCGGCGTTCGGCCGGACGTTGAAGCCGACGATGATCGCGCTCGAGGCGGCGGCGAGCATGACGTCGCTCTCGGTGATGCCGCCGACGGCCTGGTGGATGACCTGGACGCGCACCTCGGAGTGCTGGATCTTGGTGATCTCGGAGACGACGGCCTCGACCGACCCGGCCACGTCGGCCTTGACGATGAGGTTGAGATCCTGGATCCCGCCCTCCTGCATCTGCGCGAACAGGGTCTCGAGGCTGACGCCACCCTTGCGGCGGGTCGCAAGCTGCTCGCGGCGAAGCCGCTCGCCGCGGAGCTGCGCCTGCTGGCGCGCCACGCGCTCGTTCTCGACGACGCGGCACATCTCGCCGGCCGGCGGCACGCGGTCGAAGCCCAGAATCTCGACCGGGTCGCCGGGGGTCGCCTGCTTGACCTTCTCGCCGAGGTAGTTGTAGAGCGCCCGCACCTTGCCCCAGGCGTCACCGGCGAGGACGGCATCGCCGACGCGGATGGTGCCGCGCTGGACGAGCATCGTCACGACGGGGCCGCGGCCGACTTCCAGGCGCGACTCGATGACGGGGCCAAAGGCATCGGCCTTGGGGTTCGCCGTGAGCACGAGCTCGGCGTCGGCGACGAGCAGGATGCGCTCGAGCAGATCGTCGAGGTTGAGCTTCTGCTTGGCAGAGACGTCCGAGTACTGCACGGTGCCGCCCCACTCCTCGGGCTGGAGGCCCTCCGCGGTCAGCTCGGTGCGCACGCGGTCCGGGTTCGAGCCCGGGAGGTCGATCTTGTTGACGGCGACGACGATCGGGACGCCGGCAGCACGGGCGTGCGCGATCGACTCCTTCGTCTGCGGCATGACGCCGTCGTCGGCGGCCACGACCAGCACGGCGATGTCGGTCGCCTTGGCGCCACGGGCGCGCAGGGCGGTGAACGCCTCGTGGCCCGGGGTGTCGAGGAAGGTGATCTTGCGTCCGTGCGCCTCGGCCTGGTACGCGCCGATGTGCTGGGTGATACCGCCGGCCTCGCCGGAGGCGACTGACGTCTGGCGGATCGCATCGAGCAGCGTCGTCTTGCCGTGGTCGACGTGACCCATGATCGTCACGACGGGTGGGCGCGGCGCCAGATCGTCCGGATCGTCCTCGAAGACCTCTTCCTCTTCCTCCTCGTCGGAGGCGTGCTTGATCAGCACTTCGCGCTCGACTTCGACGGCCACGAGCAGCACGGCCTCGTCGCTGAGCGACTGCGTGATCGTGACCATCTCGCCGAGGCCCATCATGATCTTGATGATCTGCACCGCGGGAATGCTCAGTGCAGCGGCGAGATCCTTGACAGAGACGCCCGACTGGACGTCGACAACGCCCGTCGGCTTGACCTCGTCGCGGCCCTTGCCACCGCCGGACGGGCCTGCGGGGCCACGGCCGGTGAGCCGCTGGGGCGGGCGCGCGGCACCGCTGTCGATGACCACGCGGCGCTTGCGGCGACCCGCCGTCGCGCCACGGGGGCGCAGCGGGCGGTTCGGGGGACGCGCGGATCCGGATTCTTCAGCCATCAGCAGCCAGTGTAGTGGTCGGTTGCCAGGGACGGAGCGACGGTGACCGGCCGGCGCAGCACGCGGGCGAACGCGCGCCGGTCGGCCGCCTGCTGGAAGCAGGCGCGGTCGCGGCAGGTGTAGGCGCCGCGGCCCTCGCCGTACGGCTGCGCGACGAGAGCACCGTCGCGGGCGACGAAGCGGAGCAGCTCGCGCTGGGCGACGCGCCGGCCGCAGCCGGCGCACTGGCGCACCGGCCCCTGGGCCGTCGGTCGCTGGTCGCGGCCGTTCCTGCGGCTGCCGGGCATCCCCGCTGCCTTACGCAGCCGAATCGCCCTCCTGCCGGGACAGCTCGCGGTGGGCCGGCACGCCGCAGTGGCGGGAGCCGGGCAGCGCGCTGTTGGGGCAGCGCTTACCGTTCGAGAGGACGGCACCACAGCGGCCGGTGAAGTCCTCGTCGTCGCCGCCGCCGTACGCAGCGTCGGTCTCCTCCTGCGCGAACTCGGTGTCGGACTTGATGTCGACCTTCCAGCCGGACAGGCGCGCGGCGAGGCGGGCGTTGAGGCCGTCCTTGCCGATGGCCAGCGCGAGCTGGTCGTCGGGGACGATGACCGTCGCCTCCTTGGTCTCGTCGTCGACGAAGACCTCGCGGACGCGGGCCGGCGAGAGCGCCTTCGCGACGAAGCGCGCGGGCTCCGGGTTCCACGGGATGATGTCGATCTTCTCGCCGCGGAGCTCAGATACGACCATGCGCACGCGAGAGCCGCGCGGGCCGACGCAAGCGCCGACGGGATCGACGCCGGCGGCGTGCGACTCGACGGCGATCTTCGTGCGATAGCCAGGCTCACGCGCAACGGCGCGGATCTCGACCAGCCCGTCCGCGATCTCGGGCACCTCGAGCTCGAACAGCGTCTTGATCAGCTCCGGATCGCGGCGCGAGAGGATGACCTGCGGCCCCTTCGTGCCGGAGCGCACCTCGGTGATGACCGCCTTGATGCGGCTTCCCTGCTCGTAGCGCTCGCCGTCGACCTGCTCGGAACGCGGCAGCAGCGCCTCGACCTTGCCGAGGTCGACCAGCACGTTGTTGCGGTCGCCCGCCTGCTGGATGATCCCGGTGACGACCTCGCCGACGCGGTCGACGTACTCGTCGTACATCATCGAGCGCTCGGCCTCGCGGATGCGCTGCAGGATGACCTGCTTCGCCGTCTGCGCGGCGATGCGACCGAAGTTCTCGGGCGTGACGTCGGCGCGGCGGACTTGCTCCTCGGGCACCTCCGACCAGTCGATGTCGAGGTCGTCGTCGGTGACGAGCGTGTGCGACTTCTCACCGGTCTCGACCTCGAGGGCCTCGAGCTCCTCGTAGGCGCGCTCGCGGGCCTCCTCGAGCAGGCGGGCCTCGATATCGGCGGGCAGGTCGATCGAGAAGACGCGGAAGTCTCCCGCCTCGTCGAGCTCGACTGTCGCATGGCGCGTGGCGCCGGGCGTCTTCTTGAAGGCGGCGAGCAACGCGTCCTCGAGCGCGGCGATCAGCGTGCCGCTCTCGATGCCCTTCTCGCGCTCGATGTCCTTGACTGCTTCGAGGATCTCCTGGCTCATTGACGCTACCCCTCGTCGATCAGGTTGCCCCGCACGATCAGTGCGTACGGGATGTTCACAGTGGTCTCGCCGGTGGCGACGGTCACGTCGGCGGCGCCGGCGGCCAAGAGCTCGCCGCGGAAGCGCGTCTCACCGTCGACCTTACGGTCGGTGCGGATGTTCACCTTGCCGCCGACGACCCCGGCGAAGTGCTCGTGGGTGCGAAGCGGGCGGTTCGGCCCGGGCGACGAGACATCGATCCCGAACTCATTGCGGAAGCCGTCGAGCGTCCTGGTGACGGCCTCGCAATGCTCGAGCGACACGCCCTCGGGATGGTCGATGTAGACGCAGAAGCGGTCCTCGCGGACGAGCTCCAGGGCGAGCACGTCGATCCCCGGCAGCTCACTCTCGATCCTCGGCCTGATCTGCGCTAGCAGTGCCCGCTCCTTGTCGTAGACGCTCGTCATCTTCCTCTGAAACGAAAAAGGGCGCCTGACGCGCCCACTTTCCGAAACGGCGAAATGTGGATAACGGCAGAGTAGCAGAGGGTTTCACTCAGCCTGGATCCACCGTTGTTCGTGATCGCGGCGCGCTTGTCCGGGCTGTCAGGACG
>JANXXF010000208.1 GCA_025350775.1 Actinomycetes bacterium | reverse complement strand
CCCACCCCCGCCCTGCCCGCCTCACGTCGCCTCAGCGGAGGTGTGGCAGGCATGTGTCGCTGAAGATCGCGAGATCCTCGAAGTTGGAGCCCGGCACGAGGTGGATCATGAAGTGGTCGAGGCCGACCGCCTCGAAGGCCTTCAGCCCCTCGATCACCTGGTCGGGCGAGCCGAGCACGACGTGGCGGCGCGTCGTCGCGTCGTCCCAGCCGCGGTAGGCGTGGAAGGCGTCGTAGCGGCACTTGAGCGCGGCGGCGTCAGGGTCGACGAACACGGTCAGCGACATCGACTTCTCGATCTCGGCCGGATCGCGGCCGATCTCGTCGCAGTAGCGCTCCAGCAGCTCGACCTTGGTGCGCAGGCGCCCGAGGTCGATGCCGTACTGGCCATCGGGGAGGTTCCAGAGGTCGGCCTCCTGTGCGGTCAGGCGCAGCATGCGCTCGCCGGCGCCGCCCAGCAGCAGCGGGATCTTCCCGGTCACGGGCTTCGGCTCGGCGGGCGCGTCGGTGATGCGGTAGTGCTCGCCGGCGAAGGTCAGCCGGCCGGGCGCCCACATCCCCTTGAGCACCTGGATCGACTCGCGCAGCATGGCCGCCCGCGTCACCTTGTCGGGTAGCGGGATGCCGTAGCGCTCGTGCTCCTCGGCGTAGTAGCCAGTGCCGATACCGACTACGAGCCGGCCGTTGGAGACATGGTCAACGGTCGCGGCCATCTTCGCCAGCAGCGCCGGGTGGCGTAGCGTGTTGGCCGTCACCAGATGGCCCACCTGGACATGGCTCGTGAGTGCCGCCAGCGCGGCGACGAGCGTCCAGCCCTCGTAGTGCGGGTCGTCGAGGTCGCCGTGCAGCGCGATCAGGTGATCCCACGTCCAGGCCGAGTCGTAGCGGTGCCGATCGGCGTGCAGCCAGGCGTCGCGCAGCTCGTGCCAGCCGATCTTCTGCGGGCCTGTGAAGATGCCGATCTTCATCGCGCGAGCCCGAGCGTCGCCATGATCGCGGCCGGGATCTCCCAGCGCAGGTCGACGCCCAGATGCAGCGACACCTCGCGCTTCTCGACGTCACCTGCGTTGATCTGCCCCGGCGTATCGATCGCGGCCCAACCGTGGGTGACGGCGGCATGGCTCGTCAACAGCACCGGCGTCTCCGGGAACACGGCCGTCGGCACCTCGTGCCAGCAGCCACGGTGCATGTTGAAGGCAGCGTAGGCAGGGACGACGAACGAGCGGATCTCATCGAGCGCGGGCATCCCGTTCTCGAGGCGCGCGTCGGGTGCCGCCAGGGTCGCGACGATCGGCGCGCCAAGCGGGATGAAGCTCTGCGTGATGCTCAGGTGCCGTTCGAGGTAGAGGACACGCTGGCCACGGTTGTGGTGGTTCAGCGTCCAGATGTACTCGATCTCCTCGACCGGGCCGGCCGCCTCCAGCTTGCCCACCTTGTAGGTGGTCAGCGAGTCGCCGTAGACGTGCGGCAGGCCCTCGCCCTCGGCGTAGAGCAGCTGGCCGAAGCGCGCGGTGTTCGCGAGCGTCGCCAACTCGGCGGTGATCGTATGGACGGGTACCTCGGTCGCCACGGGCTCCTCCTCGGACATGGACGGTGCGGCACCGACTATCTCATGCGCACGAGTCCGCTTGCCGAGCACAGCGCAGGGTTGTATACATCGGCGATGGTCGAGACTGCTGCCACCGCAGCCCCCATGCTCTCGGTACAAGACCTCCAGGTCGAGATCCACGACCGCAAGACTGTCCACCACATCCTCAAGGGCATCTCCTGCTCGATCCGGACGGGCGAGATGCACGGCCTCGTCGGCGAGACCGGCTCCGGCAAGTCGATGACTGCGCGCGCCATCACCGGGCTGCTGCCGCACGGCGGCCGCGTCACCGCCGGGAGCATCACCGTCGCCGGCCGCGACCTCGGCGGCCTCACCGAGCGGGAGCTGCGCGAGATCCGCGGGCCCGTCGTCGGCATGATCTTCCAGAACCCGCGCACTGCGCTGCACCCGCTGCTCTCGGTCGAGCAGCAGATGACCAACGTCATCCGGGCGCACCGCGACCAGCCGCGCAAGGAGTGCCGCGCCCGTGTGCGCGAGGTGCTCGACATGGTCGGCATCTCCGACCCCACTCGGGTCGCCCGCGCCTACCCGCACGAGCTGTCGGGCGGCATGGCGCAGCGCGTCGTGATCGCCACCGTGCTCGTGTCGGAGCCATCATTCCTGATCGCCGACGAGCCGACCACCGGCCTCGACGCCACCGTGCAGCGACAGATCCTCGAGGAGATCGCCAGCCTTCAACAGCGCCTCAACCTGTCGGTGCTGATGATT
>JANXXF010000396.1 GCA_025350775.1 Actinomycetes bacterium | reverse complement strand
GCTCGCCGACCTCGGCGCCGACGTGCTCAAGATCGAGCCGCTCGGCCACGGCGACAACGCGCGCACCTACGGCCCGCCGCTCCCCGGCGGCGAGCGCGCCGGCTTCATCACGCTCAACCGCAACAAGCGGTCGCTCGCGGTCAACCTCAAGGCGCTGGCCGGCCGCGAGCTGCTCGAGCGCCTGGCCGCCGCCGGCGACATCCTGGTCGAGAGCTTCCGGCCCGGCGTGATGGAGCGGCTCGGCCTCGGCCATGAGGCTTTGCGCGCGCTCAACCCGCGTCTGATCTTCGCGTCGATCAGCGGCTTCGGCGAGGGCAGCCCCTTCGGCGACCTCGGCGGCCTCGACCTGATAGCACAGGGCATGAGCGGCCTGATGAGCGTTACCGGCGAGGGGCCCGGGCGGCCACCGGTCAAGGTCGGTGTCCCCGTCACCGATCTCACATCCGGGCTGTTCTGCTGTATCGGCATCCTGGGGGCGCTGCGCCATCGCGACGCCACCGGCGAGGGGCAGCGCGTCGAAGCCTCACTGCTCGACGCCGGGATCGCGCTCTCCGTGTGGGAGGCAGCGGAGTGGTTCGGCGCCGGCCACCGCCCCGAGGCGCTCGGCTCGGCGCACCGCCACTCCGCCCCCTACGAGGCGCTGCCCACGAGCGACGGCTGGGTCACCGTTGGCGGCGCCAGCGACCGCCTGTGGGCCTCGATCTGCTGCTCGCTCGGCTGCGAGGAGTTGATCGCTGACCCGCGCTTCGCCGACAACGGCTCGCGCCACGCCCACCGGGCCGAGCTGGCCGAGCTGCTTTCCGAGCGCACTCGCACACGCACCACCGCCGCCCTCGTCGAGACGCTCAGCGCCGTCGGCGTCCCGGTCGGCCCGATCCTCCACTACGACGAGATCCTCGAGAGCGACCACGCGCGCGCACGCGAGATGACCGTGACGCAGGAGCATCCCACGGCGGGCGCGGTACGCGTGCTCGGGGTGCCGTACAAGCTGGCGGCCACACCCGCCGCCATACGCACTGTGGCGCCCGCGCTGGGGCAGCACACTGACGAGGCGCTGGCCGCCGTCGGGTACGGTCAGGGAGAGATCGACGAGCTGCGAGCGAGAGGCGTGGTGGGATGAGCGAGCAGCTGAGGACAGAGCAGTTCGGCCCGATCGCCGTGATCACGGTCGATCGTCCGCCGGTGAACGCGTATAACCGCGAGATCCGCGACGGGATCGTCTCGGCGATCTCCCGCTTCGAGCTCGACCCGGAGGTGCGCGCAATCGTGCTCACCGCCACCGGCTCGGTGTTCTCGGGCGGGCAGGACCTGGAGGAGCCCGAGGTGCGGGCGGCCGGCGGCGTCCCGTATTCGGTGCTGCGCAGCTTCGACCGGCTCTGCGACGCGCTCACCCATTCGCCGAAGCCGACGATCGCGGCGATCAACGGCTCGGCGATCGGCGGCGGGCTCGAGGTCGTGCTCTCGTGCGACCTGCGTATCGCCGCCGCTACCGCGAAGTTCGGGGCGGTCGGGGCGAAGATGGGCCTGATCGCCTCGACACAGCGGCTTGTGCGCGTCGTCGGCGAGCCGCAGGCGAAGCTGCTGGTGTTCACGGCGCGCCGGCTCGACGCTGCTGCCGCCGCCGCCATCGGCCTCGTCCACGAGGTGGTGCCCGGCGACGCTCTGCTCGCCGCGGCGCTCGCTCTGGGCAGCGAGATCGCGCAGACCGCCCCGCTCTCGATTGCCCGCGCCAAGCAGGCGATCAACCACGCCTCGGATGTGCCGCTTGCCGACGGCCTGCGCATGCAGCGCGAGTTCTTCCTCGAGCTGTCCCAGACCGAGGACCACCAGGAGGCGGTGCGCGCGTTTCGCGAGAAGCGCCCGCCCGAGTTCCGCAGCCAGTAGACCGCCAAGGAGGACGCAGTCATGAGCATCGTTACCGTCGAGCCGGCCTGTGCCGGTGCCGTCTTCATCACGCTGAACCGCCCCGACAAGCGCAACGCCTTCGACTGGGAGATGGTGCGCGCCTTCACGGCCGTCATCGACGAGCTGGAGGAGAAGCGCGAGGCGCGCGTGGCGATCGTCCGCTCGGCCGTCGAGCGAGTCTTCGTCGCCGGCGGCGACATCGCCGTGATGCGCGACCTGACAGTCGCCGAGGGCAGCCGCTTCATCTACGCCGGGCACCGCCTGATGCGTCGGATCGAGGAGAGCCCTGTCGTCTTTATCGCCGCCGTCGGCGGCTTCGCGCTGGGTGGCGGCACCGAGCTCGCGCTCGCCTGCGACTGCGTGATCGCCGCCGAGGGCGCGACGTTCGGCCAGCCGGAGACGCAGATCGGCATCTTCCCCGGCTGGGGCGGCACCCAGCGCCTCGCCCGAGCCGTCGGCGTGCAGCGCGCCAAGGAGCTGATCTACACGGGCCGCCGCATCCCCTCGGAGGAGGCGTTCCGCATCGGCCTCTGCTCGCAGCGCGTGCCGGACGCCGAGCTGGACACGGCGGCCGTCGCGCTCGCCGAGGCGATCCTCTCGTCGTCGCCGACGGCGGTGACCCAGGCGAAGCGCGCCATCACGCAGGGCAGCCGCGCCTCGCTCGACCAGGGTCTCGTGATCGAGGCCGAGGCGTGGCTCGCGAACCTCGCGTCGCCGAATCGCCGCGAGGGGCTGTCGGCGTTCCTCGAGAAGCGCAAGCCGGAGTTCACCGTCGACTGAGCCGTCACGCCTGTCGGATCCAGGCTCACGGCGGCGTGCCGCGCTCGGCCTCGTGCGGCTGGCTGGTGTGCTCGCAGATGACGCGGAGGTCGCGGTCGAGGAACCAGAGCGTGACATCTGCGCCGGCGCACTCCGCCGTGGCTGCGATCAGGTAGTCGACGGCCGGGCGGAGATGATTGCCATGAGTGCCGGCGGCGAGCGCACGCTGCACCTCGAGCGCCCGCGTCGCGGCCCGCGCATCGAGGTCGAGCCAACGCAGCGGCGCGAAGTACATGGCGTACAGCTCCTCGTATTCGGCGGCCGTGCGGGCACGGTGCAGTGCCTCGATCGCGACAGGTACGCACATCGCCAGCTCGTCGCGCTCGATCCGCGTTGCAAGCTTCGCGGCGAGGTCGGGCCGGCGGCCGCTCGCGGCCCAGCCCCACACCGAGGTGTCGGCGAGATAGACCGTCACGCCCGCGGCCGGCGCATGGCGGAGATGTCTTCGGGGGTCGCGAGGTTGACGCCGCCCGCCCTCAGCACCGCCGCAGCACGCCGGAGCGCCGCCGTGCGCGCCACCTCGCGGAGCGCCTCGTTGACCGTTGCCCGGTAGCCGCTCGTGCCGAGCGCTGCCCGTGCAGCCTCGAAGGCGTCGATCTCGATGTCGATCGTCGTGCGGTGGAGAAGGGCTTTGGACACGGAGCGATTATAGACGACGACATACTGATTATCCATATTCGTAGGTTTGTCTTTTATAGACAGGCCCACGGAGGCCGGTGGTATGCCTGCACGGTCCTACGTGAGCAACTCGAGCGTGGCCCGCGCGAAGACCCGCGTCGCGGCCGCGACTGCGACCTCCGTCAGTGTCGCGCCGTCTGCATCCGGATCGCGTTGACCGTAACGCGCGGGTCGAGCCAGCCAGACGATCCCTTGCGGAAGGCGAACCGGCCGTGGCTAGGTGGGGCGGAGCGGGGCCGACGAGTTTGAACATTAGTCATCGCCTGTCGTAAGATCGAACCAAACCTGCCGTGACTAGTGAGAAGCTGGCCAGCACCGACAAGTCGTACGGGGGAGATCCGATGCGGGAGTACGACGAGCTGTTTCGCACAGCGACGGGTAATGCCCCGTATCCGTGGCAGCGCGCCCTCGCGCTCGACGACAGCTTGCCGCTGCTCGCGCGAATCCCGACAGGGGCCGGTAAGACTGAAGGCGCCACGCTCGGGTGGCTCTGGCGCCGCCGGTTTGCAGCCGAGGGCGTTCGCGCGGCCACTCCCCGCCGCCTTGTCTACTGCTTGCCGATGCGGGTGCTCGTCGAGCAGACGGTCGAGCGTGTGACGCGCCAGTTCAGCCAGGCCGGCGTCGACGACATCACAGTGCACCAGTTGATGGGTGACTCGACCACCCGCGAATGGACGCTCCGCCCGGAGGACGACGCAGTCATCGTCGGGACGCTCGATCAGCTCCTCTCACGGGCGCTCATGCGCGGCTACGGCGTCTCTCGCTACGCCTGGCCGATCCATTTCGCGCTTCTCCACAACGACGCGCTCTGGGTGTATGACGAGGTTCAGCTCATGGGTGAGGCGCTGGCGACGTCGGCGCAGCTTGAGGGTTTCCGCGATGGCTTTCCTACCCCGGCGGGGCCGGTCGCATCGCTGTGGATGTCCGCGACGGTGGAGCCCGAGTGGCTTGGCACTGTCGACCATCCGGCACCATCCGATAGCGACGTTCTCCGGCTGAGTGACGCTGATCGCCGGGACGGGCTCGCGCCGCGACTCAGCGCTCGCAAGACGGTCCGCCGCGCCGAGAAGCTCGACCGCGCGACCGTCGCTGCGTGCCATCGACCGGGAACGCTCACCCTCGCCGTCATGAACACGGTCGCCGTCGCACGCGACCTTGCCGGTGTCCTCACCCGCGCAAAGGAGATCGATGCCGAGGTCGTGCTCGTGCACTCGCGATTCCGGCCCTCCGATCGGGCGGCAGCCCTCGCCCGCCTGACCGCCGATATCGATCCCTTGGGTCCGGGGCGGATCGTCGTCGCGACGCAGGTGGTCGAAGCGGGCGTCGATGTCGATGCCGCAACCTTGCTGACCGAGGTGGCACCGTGGGCGAGCCTCGTCCAGCGGTTCGGCCGCTGTAACCGTGCCGGCCTGCTCGCTGAAGCGACCGTCGTGTGGGCTCCACCGTCGTCGCACCGGCCATACGAGAAGGAGGAGATCGAGGAGGCCGGACTGACCCTCACGGGGCTTGAGGGCGCCACGGTCGGACCTGATGCCCTGGAGGAGCTTGACGCGCCGCTCTCCCGACCACCCCGGCGCTTCGTCCTCCGGCGTCCCGATTTCCTCGGCCTCTTCGACACGGCTTCCGACGTCTCTGGCCTGGATCTCGATGTGGAGCGCTACATCCGCGACGGTGACGACCTGACGGTGCACTTCGCCTGGCGCGATCTCACCGGTGGCGTGCCCGCTGAGTCCGCCCCGCAGATCGCTGCCGCAGAGCTCTGCCCGGCCTCGATCGGCGATGCGCGCGAGGCGATCAAGCAGCGCAAGGGACAGGGTGCGGCCGGGCGCCTGTTCCGCTTCGACAGTCTCGGGCATGCCTGGGCTGCCGTCGATGCGGGCGACCTCCGTCCGGGCGACCAACTGATCGTCGACAGCGCGTTTGGTGCGTACTCGGCTGCCGGCGGCTTCGACCCGCGTCTCACCGACGCCGTCCCGCCCGTCGTGTCTGAGGGTGCCGAGCCCGCGGAGGCAGTCGACAGCGACAGTGCATCCGCCGGGCGTGGGCAATGGCTCTCGATCGCCGAGCACACCGGAAACGTTTGCGCCCAACTGGAGGAGATCCTCTCTGCGGTAGGCCCGCTGCTCGATGAGCGCGAATGCCAGGCGCTGCGTGTGGCGGCGCGCTTCCACGACCGAGGGAAGGCACACACGGTGTTCCAGGCGGCGATGCAACCGGGCTTCCCGGGTGCCGAAGGAACCCTGCTCGCGAAGCGCGTAGGCGCTGCGCCAAGGTACGCACGACGCGGCTTCCGACACGAGCTGGCATCGCT
>JANXXF010000151.1 GCA_025350775.1 Actinomycetes bacterium | reverse complement strand
GAGAGCTACGCTCCGCCAGCGTGCGCATCCTCCTCGTCTCGCAGATGTACCCGGGGCCGGCCGACCCCGACCTCGGCGTGTTCGTCAAGGATCTGGAGACGGCTCTGGCGGGGCGCGGCCACACCATCGAGCGGGCCGTCCTCGACCGCCGCGCCGGTGGCAAGCTGCGCCACCTCGAGCTCATTCGCGACGCCGTCGTCACGGCCCGCCGCTTTCGCCCCGACGTGATCTACGCGCACTTCCTCGCGCCCGCGGGCGTGGCGGCGGCGCTCGCATCGCTCGCGAGTGGCGCCCCGCTCGTTGTCACTGCGCACGGCCAGGACGTGCGCAACGTGGGAGTGATCCCCGGCGCGCGGCTCGCAGTGCGCGCGGTCTGTGCCCGTGCCCGCGCTGTGATCGCCGTCTCGGCGTGGCTCCGTGCCGAGCTCGAGGCCTGCGTGCCCGAGGCGCGTGGCAGGACGGTGGTGATCGACTGCGGCGTCGACACCGAGCGCTTCCGCCCGACGCTCGCGCCGCCGCTCGGGAGGCGGCCCGCCTACCTCTGCGTCGGCTCCCTGAGCGAGCGCAAGAACGTGGTGCGCCTGGCCGAGGCGTTCGCGTCGCTGGGCGGCGGCAACGCCGAGCCGGGCGGCGGCGGCGGCGGCGCCGAGCCGGGCGGCGGTGGGCTCGGCGACCCAGGCGGCCCCATCGGCTCGCTCACCTTCGCCGGCGACGGCCCGCTGCGCGCCGCCCTGGAGGGCCGCCCTGGCGTCCGTCTGCTCGGCCGCGTCACCCACGACGAGATCCCCGAGCTGCTCGCCGGCTGCGACGTCCTCTGCCAGCCAAGCCTTGCTGAGCCGTTCGGCCAGGCGACGCTGGAGGCGCTCGCCGCGGGCCGGCCGGTGGTAGCGACCAGGATCGGCGGCCCGCCCGAGTTCGTGCCGCCGGGCGCCGGCATCCTCGTCGACCCCACCGACACCGCCGCCCTCGCTGCCGCGCTCCGCGCTGCCGCCTCGCTCCCCCGCGAGAACGTCACCGCCCGCGAGGCCGCGCTCGCTCACGCCGTCCGCCTGCAGGCGGAGCGGATCGAGGCTGTGCTGCTGGGTGCTGCGGCCGGCCGGCCTGTTAGCCGAGCCGATCGGCGTCGGCCAGCCTGAGCTCGACGAGCGGGCGCACCCGCTGCTCTAGGCCCGCCTCGACGGCCACGGCGAGCGCCCGCTCCCAGCTCTCGCGCGCCTTCGCGGCCCCCGCCCCCTGCTTCAGCCGGTTGTCGCCCTGCACCAGCAGCTGCTGGATCCGCTCGCGCGGGTCGGCCTCGTCGGTGCTCACAGGCCGAAGGGTAGCCTTCGCGCGATGGCCGCGACACCTGCAGTCGAGGCCCTCGGCCTGGTCAAGCACTACGGCGCCGTCAGGGCACTCGATGGCGTCGACCTCTCCGTCGAGGAAGGCACCGTGCTCGGCCTGCTCGGCCCGAACGGCGCCGGCAAGACGACCCTCGTCCGCATCATCGCCACGTTGCTCGTCCCCGACGCCGGCACCGCGCGCGTGGCCGGCCATGACGTGCGCTCGGAGGCGCGGGCCGTCCGTGCGGCAATCGGGCTCGCCGGCCAGTTTGCCGCCGTTGACGCCCTGCTCAGCGGCCGCGAGAACCTCGTCCTGGTCGGCCGCCTCTACGGCCTCTCCGCCCGGCAGGCCGCGCTGCGCGCCGAGAGCCTGCTCGAGCGCCTCGGCCTCGCCGACGCCGCCGACCGCCTCGTCCGTGGCTACTCCGGCGGCATGCGCCGCCGGCTCGACCTGGGTGCGAGCCTCGTCGGCCGGCCCAGCGTGCTCATCCTCGACGAGCCGACCACGGGCCTCGACCCGCGCACGCGCATCGAGCTGTGGGAGATCGTCGAGGGCCTCGTCCGTGACGGCACTACCGTGCTCCTCACCACCCAGTACCTCGAGGAGGCCGACCGTCTCGCCGGGCGCATCGTGCTGATCGACAACGGCCTCACCATCGCCGAGGGCACCCCCGACGAGCTGAAGGAGCGGCTCGGCGCCGACGTCATCGACGCCCGGCTGCGCCACGTCGACCAGGGTGAGATCGCCCTCGCTGCGCTCGCGTCGCTCGCCACGCTGTCGCCGCCGGGCGGGCCGGCGCCGACGTGGCATGCCGAGGGCCGCCGCCTCCGCATCCCCTCGGCCGGCGGCGCCGCAACCCTGCTCGAGACGCTGCGCGCGCTCGACGCCGCGGGTATCGAGATCGAGGACATCTCGCTCCACCGGCCCTCGCTCGAGGACGTCTTCCTCACCCTCACGGGGCGTGGAGCAGGCGACGCATGAGAGCCGTCACCGACACCGCGATCGTCACCCACCGCAACATCCGGCACCTCGTTCGCACGCCGCAGTTGCTCGTGTTCGCGACGATCCAGCCGGTGATGTTCACGTTGCTCTTCGTCTATGTCTTCGGCGGGGCCATCCGCACGCCCGGCCTCGAGTACGTGAACTACCTCCTGCCCGGGATCCTCACGCAGACGACGCTGTTCGGCGGCACGGCGACGGCGGTCGGCCTCGCGCAGGATCTCAACGAGGGGATGATCGACCGCTTCCGCTCGCTGCCGATGGCGCGGTCGGCAGTGCTCGCCGGCCGGACGCTCGCTGATGCGATCCGAAACGTCTTCGTGATCGGGCTGATCGTCGGGGTCGGCACCGCCGTCGGCTTCCGCTTCCACGGCTCGGTTGGCGGGGCGCTCGCCGCATTCGGGATCGCGCTGCTGTTCGGTTACGCGTTCTCGTGGGTGTTCGCCGTCGTTGCGTTGATCGTGCGGCAGGTCGAGGGCGCGCAGGTCGCGAGCCTGCTGATCGTGTTCCCGCTGGTATTCGCCTCGTCGGCGTTCGTGCCGGTCGCGTCGATGCCCGGCTGGCTCCAGGTGTTCACGCGCCACCAGCCGGTCTCGGTCACGGTGGGTTCCGTGCGGGCGCTCACCCAGGGCACCTCGGCCGGCACGCTGCCGCTGACGTCGGTGGCGTGGTCGCTGGGGATCCTCGCGCTGGCGGCGCCGTTGGCCGTGACGCTGTACCGCCGGCTCTAGAGGCTTGCTGTGCATCGGCGCGGCACCGGCGCGGGGCCCGACGCAGGGGTGCCACCCGGCGTCGGCAGCCCGCGCCTCGCCTACAGGCTGCGCACCGCCCGCTCGATCCGCTCGCGTGCCTCGGTCGCCAGCGGCGCCAGCGCCTCGTTGCCGGCGAGCGCCATCGCCGCGAGCGGCTCCATCGCCGCCACGACGATCCCGTCGGCCGCCTCGCGCACGACGACGTTGCAGGGCAGCAGCACGCCGAGATCGGGCTCCAGCTCGAGCCCGCGGCTCGCCAGCTGCGGGCTGCAGGCGCCGAGGATCACGTAGGCCGGGACATCCTGGTCGAGCTTCGCCTTGAGGGTTGCCTGCACGTCGATCGTGGTGAGGACGCCGAACCCTTCCGCCTTGAGTGCGGCGGTGACGCGCTCGACGACGTCGGCGAAGGCTCCGCCGACCTGGCGAGTGATGGCGTAGGCGCCGACGGTGGTTGCCTGGCTCGTCGCCGCGCCGGTCATGCCAGCGCCTTCAGGCCGAAGGCGCACCAGCCGGCCCAGAAGTCGAGCAGGACGGGGATGTCCGACTCCAGCACCTCCCGGGGGAAATTCGCTTCGG
>JANXXF010000136.1 GCA_025350775.1 Actinomycetes bacterium | reverse complement strand
TGCTGGTTGCCGCCCGAGAAGTTGACAGCGGGCTGGCTCAACCGCGCGGTGTTGAAGGCGAGCGGGGCCATGATCGCCTGCGCCCGCGCCCGGCGCGCGGCACTTCTCAAGACGAGGCGCGACGCGACGGATGGCAGATCGCTGAGAATCACGTTCGTGTCCGCTGCCAGCGGCAGCACGAGGCCCTGCGATTTGCGATCCTCCGGCGCAAGGGCGATTCCGACTCCGAGCGCGCTGCGTACGGTGGCAGGCCACGGGATCTCGCTACCGTTGATCCAGAGCCGCCCGTGCGCGGTTTCCTCGGCGCCGGCGAGGGCCCGCAACACTTCCGTCCGCCCTGCGCCGACGAGCCCGGCCAGGCCGAGGATCTCACCCCGGCGCAACGTCAGCGACACGTCCGTCACCATCGTCGACACCCGGAGCTGCTCGACCTTGAGGATCTCGTCGCCGACCGTGCGCTGCTCCTCTCGACTCGTCGCCCTGAGCGCATGACCGAGCATCTGCTCGACGAGCAGTTCGGGAGTCCACTCTGCCGCGGAGCGGGTCGAGACCAACGAGCCGCCGCGCATCACCGATACCCGATCGCACAGGGCCAGCACCTCGTCGAGATCGTGCGAGATGTAGATCACGGCGACGCCTTCCGCTTTCAGGCCTCGGACGACGTCGTACAGGTTCTCGCGCTCGGTCGGGCCGAGTGAGGCGGTCGGCTCGTCCATGATCAGCACTCGATGGTCTGCCTCGAGCGCTCGCATGATCTCGAGCATCTGCTGGTTGGCGACCGACAGGAGGCCTGCCTCTGCACCGGCGTCGATCGAGACGCCGACCCGCTCCGCCAGCTCGCGAAAGCGGCGGCGCGTCTCCGCTCTCGCGACGAATGGCCCGCGTCGCTTCGGCTTGCCCAGGAAGACATTTGCAGCGGCGGACATGCGCGGCACGATGTTCAGCTCCTGGTAGATCGCCGCGATTCCAGCGTCACGCTCGGCCCGCGGGTCGCCGTAGGCGAGTTCGTGCCCGAAGACCTCGATCGTCCCACTGTCGGGAACATAGGCTCCGGTGATCATCTTCGCGAGTGTCGATTTTCCTGCGCCGTTCTCTCCCACCAGCCCGTGGATCTCGCCGACGCGAAGCTCGAAGTCGACGCCCCGCAGCGCGTGGACGCCCGGGAACGCCTTCTCGAGGCCCCGAACGTCGATAGCCACGGGGGGCGCCGAAGCGCCCCCCGTGGTAGCAGTCGCGTTGCTCTGCATGTCGCCCACCGCAGGACGAGCGGCTAGTACTCGGGCTTGAAGCTGGCCGCGTTGGCCTTCGTGATGAAGAGCGTCTTGGGCCCGGTCGTGACGGCCGGAGCGTCGGCCTCGTTGGTGTAGCCAGGGGTGGACTTGCCGGTTGCCAGCCGCTTCGCCAGATGGACGATCGGGTAGTAGCCCTCCTCGTACGGGAGCAGCACCGTCGTCTCGGTCATGACACCCGAGTTGATCTTGCTCAGCGCGTCCTTGGTGCCGCCGACGCTGTAGATCCTGATGTCAGTGCCGGGCTTCTTGTGTGCGGCCTGGATGGCCTGGACCGCTCCGCGCGTCATGTCGTCCCAGGACGAGATGACGACCGAGATGTTCGGGTGCGCCTGAAGGCCGTCCTGGATCACCTTGAACGCCGCGCGAGGATCGAAGTTGCCGGGCTGGTCGACCACGACGTGCACGTTCGGGTACTTCGCCTTCGCCAGCTTGATCGCGTTCTCCCAGAAGGTGAAGAGGTCCGAGCCGATGAAGCCACCGACGGCAGCGACCTCGCACGGCTTGGTGCACGACTTGAACGCGTTCATGACGTGGTCGGAGAAGTACTTCTGCCCCTGCATCGCCACGAAGCCGTTGGCGCCGGCGGGATAGTCGGGATAGGTGCAGATGGGGATGTTGTGCACCTCGACCGGCTTGCCGGTCTGCTGGAGCAGCTTGACGTCGGCACAGCCGCCCGACTGCGTGACCGGCGCGATCAGGTACGCGTCGAACTTCTGCGCGATGGCGTCCTGTACCTGCTTGTGCTGGGTCGAGCGATTGAACTCGGAGCTGAAGACCTTGACCTCGATCCCGTACTTGGCGGCGGCGTCCATGATGCCCTGCTGCAGCTTTGTCAGATACGGGTTGCTGACGCCGAGCCCGAGGTAGGCGACTCGCGCGCCCTTCGCAAGCTTCGTACCGCTGGCGTCGTAGGCGAGCGTTGCCTTCATCGGAGCGCCGATGCCACCCGAGGCGGCGAAGGCGACCGCCGACAGGAGCAGCGCGAGCACGAGGCTCGCCGTCCAGATGGACAAGCGTCTCGTCAACTTGCTATGGACGATGGGCATAGGGAAGACCCTCCTCATAGATGATGAAACCAATAGGCGGCTCGGCTTCGGGCCCGGCAGGCGTTCGATCGCACAGAAACCGGAGGCAAATCTTAGAGCAAAGACGTTCCTCGTGGCGATCGAACGGTCGAATCAGCTGGCGAGCAGCTCGCGCACGCAGTCCTCGATGAACGCGGCCGGCTCGGGGAACATCCCGATCACCGAGAAGTGGCCCCAGTATCCCGGGATCACGCGCACCTCGGCGTTCGGCATCTTGCTCGCCTCCCACTGCGAGTCCTCGGGCGGGAAATAGAGGTCTTTCTTCGCCGGCAGGATGAGCGCTCGCGCTTTGATCCGGCCGAGCGCTCGTTCGCGGTCGCCGTCGCAGCCGGGCGTCGCCCCGATGTCGCCACTGAACCACGTCTCGAGCTGCGCCAGCAGATCGTTCGCGTCCCGCGACAGGAAGAACGCCTCCCAGAAGCCGACGAGGAAGTCCTCGAGCGAAGAGAAGCCGAGCTCCAGATAGGCGCGCTTCCAGTAGTACTCCTGAGAGAGTCCCCAGCCGGCGTAGATGCGGCCGAAGTGACGGAGGGCGCGCTCCGGGTTGCGCTCGTACTGACCGCCCCGCCAGTCAGGGTCGAGCCGGATCGCGCCGCGTAGTGCCTCGAGAAAGACGCGGTTGTGCTCGCTCGCTGACGACGCTCCGCAAAAAGGCAGCACCCGCTTGACCATGTCGGGGTAGGCAGCACCCCACTGGAACGCCTGCACTGCGCCCATCGAGCCACCGATCACACACTCGAGCGTCTCGATCTTGAACGTCTCGACGACGAGCCGATGCTGCGCTTGCACGTTGTCGAGGATCGTGACGAGGGGGAAGTAATTGCGATCCTGCGGCTGCGCGGTCGTCGACGGCGAGCTCGAGACTCCCATCCCGAAAAGATTGGGGCAGATCACGAAGTAGCGATCGGTGTCGAGCGGCCGACCTGGCCCGATTAGCCACTCGAGGTCGACGTGGCTACCCGTGTACCACGTCGGGAAGACGATCGCGTTGTCGCGTGCCGCGGACAGGCGGCCGTGCGTCTTGTAGGCGAGGCGCGCACCTCGCAGCGTACGCCCGGCCTGGAGCGGCAGGTCGCCGAGCTCGAAGACGTCGAAGTCGCCTCGTGCGGCGACCTCCGCCGGGGTTCGCGCCACTTGCTCGGCGTGTTCGCTCGCTGTCGTCACCGGTGCCCGTTATACCAGCCCCGCGAATGTGGCGTAGCGGTGGCACCAGAAGCGGCGGCAGGTCGGTTCCGCTGCCCGACCTGGCAGCCTGGGGCGCGTGCGCGAGCGCGAGCTTACCTCCGTGTCTCGCTGCGCACCGTAAGCGCGACCGAGCCGACGATCACGCCCGCGCCGATGAGCCCCGTCCAGCCGAGGCTCTCGTCGAGGATCAGCCGGCCGAGCACGACGGCGACGATCGGGTTGACGAAAGCGTAGGTGGCGATCTGCGAGACGGGCGCGCGCTGCAGGAGCCAGGCGTAGACGGTGTAGGTGATGAAGCCGCCGACGCTGACCAGGTAGACGAGCGCGGCGATCGACGCGGCCGAGAAGCGGCCGGGGTGGAAGTCGGACAGCTCGCCGAGCCCCACGCCGATGACGAGCTGGACGAGCCCGGCGGCGAGCATCTGGACGCCGATCACGAGGCTCGGCGCGATGTCGCGGATGAGCCGCGCCGACGCGAAGGCACCCACGCCCCAGGCCGCCCCGGCGCCGAGCGCGAAGATCACGCCGAGCGCGCTCGCGCCGACATTGCCGCCGGGGAGCAGCATGATCGCGACGCCCGAGAAGCCGATGGGCACCACGACGAGCGTCACCGCCGGTACCCGCTCGCGCGCGAAGCGGCGAATCAGGATCACCCACAGCGGCACAGCCGCGTTGAGCAGCGCGACTGTCACGGAGGTGGCGTGCTTGACCGCCAGCGAGTTGAGGCCGTTGCCGATGCCGGGCACGAGCGCCCCGGTCGCTGCCAGCGTGACGAGCTGCCCGCGTGTGAGGCGCAGCCCGGCACGGCCCTGCCGCGAGGCGACCCAGCCGAGCACGATCGCGCCGGCGACGAGAAACCGCGTCGATGCGCCGAGCAGGGGCGGGATCGTGCGCACCATGACGCGCATCGCCAGGTACGTGGAGCCCCAGGCGATGTAGATCGTCCACAGGCCGAGCCAGACGCGGGGGGTGGTGCGGGGCGTGGTGGCCGGGGCGCCCGGATCGCCCGGCGTACCCGGGGCGTTGTCTCTCCGGGTCGTCGGCACGACCGCTGATCGTACGCGGCACTGTTGTGGACGCGTCACTTGGGGCCCGCCCGGACGGCTAGACACTCCGCCGGCGCAGACGACGGCACGGCAGACTCGTACTCGTATTCGGTTCGGATGTATCAGCCGGTAGCCCGACACAATCCGGAGTCGTACTGAAGCTGCGACCGGTTCCCGTCCACCATCACGTGGGCGAAGATCTGCGACGGCGACCCGAAGGCCGCCTGGAGGTCGCTTCGGCCGTGCCCGTAGTAATTGACCGCGAGGATGATCCGCGATGGAACGGTGCAGGTGATCCGCGTCGGGCTCTTGGGGACGAGATAGTGCCCGGTCGTGATTCCTGCCAGACGCGCAGAGACCGGTGTGCAGGAGCCGGACACCGAGGCTGAGGCGGGCGAAACCAC
>JANXXF010000080.1 GCA_025350775.1 Actinomycetes bacterium | reverse complement strand
GGCCCGAGACGGCCTTGATCGTCAGGTTGACCACGTCGATGGCCGACTTGCCGGTGCTCTGGATGCGGTTCTGGCCGCTCGTCGTCGGCCCCTGCTGGAGCGCCGTGCCGGCGGCCTGGGCGGAGGAGACCTTTGTCAGCGCGCTCGCGCCGACGGCGCCACCGAGCGCCAGCAGCGCGTTACGGCGGGAGAAGACGCCGCCGAGCTTCGCGGCGACGGCCGAGGTGGATGCGCCGGTCTCGCTCATCCTCCCTCCAGGGTGGCAAGCTCCTCGAGCGCGACCGCGTGGGCCGCCTCGATGATGGCCTGCGCGGCCTGGGCGTCGGCCAGCATCTGCGAGCCGCTGCCGTTGTCGAGCCGCTGCGCGATCTTTCGGTCGAGCTCGCGCTGGTAGTGCTCCTGCTCCATCTGCCCGATGCGCTGCCTGATGATCTCGGCGCGTTGGTCGGGGGTGAGGAAGGTGTAGTCCACGGCGGGTCTACCAGCTCGCCAGCGGTGCACGCAGCCAGGTGCTGGGCGCGACGCAGACGTAGAGGTTGCCCGGGTCCCACGAGATCTGGCCCTGGTAGCCGCCCGCGCTCGGCGAGGCCGGCGTGAACGGCTGGCGGATGCGGATCGAGCTGCCGTCGATGTCGAGCGGAGCCAGCATGTCGTTGATGTTGCCGATCCCGACGTACCCGCTGTCCTGGCGGATCGACAGGTACGTGCGCGAGGCGGTGGAGTTCGTGACCTGCATGAAGTAGGCGCCGTAGAACGAGCTCTCGAGCGCGCGCAGCTGGAAGTCCGGGCCGGAGTTGGTGGCGCTGGCGTTGAGGAAGAGGCCGCTCGGGTTGTCCGGGTCGGGGCTCGCGATGCGCAGGCCGGCGACCGACAGCGGGCCCGGGTTCAGATTCGAGATCGCGCCCGTGGTGAGCGACGGGAAGAACGCTGCCGAGTTCGCGTCGATCCAGGCGGTGCGGTTGCCAGCGGAGTCGACGATCTTGATCGCCTCGCCCGTCTGGTTGATGCCGATGCGCAGCAGCACGGCGGGCACGTCCACCGAGTTGTCCCAGCCCGTGATGGCGACGCCCGAGGGCGGCGGCGGCACGAAGCCGAGGCCGACGGCGACGCGGTTCTGCGCGTACTCCTGCAGGAAGAAGATGTCGTTGACGCTGCGATCGGGGTTGACGCGCCCGATGAAGAAGTCGTTGTTCGGCGGGTTGTTCGACGTGTCGAGACCCATCGACCATTTGCGCAAGTCACCCGTGTTGTCGGCGTTGTTCCAGAACACAACGAGCGGCTGCGCGGTCGAGATGTTGTTTGTCGTCTGGCCGATGATGTCGACGGAGCCGCGCGTGCGGATGATGCCGTTGGCCTGCACCTGGGCGAGCGCGGCGCCGGCCGGGTCGACCCAGTCGGTGAGGTCGGCCTTCTGCCCGGTGACGGCTTTGAGTGTGAGCGGGATGGTGCTGGCGGCGCTGCCGCCGATCGCTTGCACCGTGTTGACGGTGGTGGCGTTAGGGCCGGTGACGAGGCTCGAGCCGGCCGCCTGTGCGAACGACGAGCCGACGAGCGCCACTGCCGCAGCACCGCCGAGCGCAGCGACGACGCCTCCGCGCGAGATCGTCGAGGTCGCGCCGCTGCCAGGCGCAACGGTCGGCCCATCGATGTCGTCTCTTGTAAGGGTCATGGCCTCTCTCTGCTCCGCCCGTACATCGTGGTGTCGTGCCTTGCCTGCGTGTACTACGTGCCGCTACAGGTTCCGCTTAGGAGTGTAGTCGACTTCGGTGCCGAAAGTCAGTGGTCGAGGGGTGTGAGACTGGTGTGAATTGCTTCCAGGATGACGTCCCTCCGTGCCGCCGGAACGGGACTTCCCGGGTGCAGCTCGCGCCTGACGAAAGCCGGGTCGGTCGCCGGGTCGCGCAGATCGAAAAGCTTACCCTGGCGGATCAGCTCGGCGTCGACCGCCGCCAACACCCCGGTGAACGCGGTGTAGGCCGGCGTGCCGAGCAGGGCAGCCTCGCGGTTCATGGTGCCGCCACCGCCGATCACCAGGTCGGCGCGCGCCAGCAGCGCGCGACCGTCCGGCGACCGCTCCGGGACGTGCACACCCGAGAGCGCGCCGAAGTGCGCCCGCTGCTCGGCACTGCGCGGCAGCAGCAGGGCGTGGACGTCGTCACGGGCCCGCGCCTGCTCGACGAGCGCGGCGAAGCGCTCGTTGACGTGGCGGTGGTAGAGCGCGCCGTCGGGCGGCGGCCGGAACACGACCACGATCTTCCGCTCGTCGAGCGCGAGCTCGGCCAGCGCGCCCGGGGCCGGCTCGTAGCCGGCAAGGTAGACCTCCTCCTTGAAGCCGTCGTAGCGGCTGACCTTGGCCGGGCGCGCCCCCTGCTTTGCGAGCGCGTCGGCCGGGAAGCACGCCGGCACGATCACCCGGTTAGCGGCGCGGAAGCTGAGGTGGTTCGCCGGCTGGTGCTCGTAGTCCATCATCGTCACCGTCCAGACGCGCGCGGCGCGCGCTCCCACCACCTGCGCGTACGAGCCGTGCGAGAGCGCCACGTCCGGGCGGATGCGGCGCGCGATCCGGCGCAGCGCCTCGGCGCGCGCGGCGATGCCCTTCACCTTGCCGAGCTTGCCGGGCGGGCTCGCGCCGCCGACGATCTCGATCTCGGGCCAGACGCGGCGGGCCAGCTCCACCGTCTGTGCGTGGTCGCGGGCGGTCAGCACCACCTCGTGCCCTGCCTGCTCGAGCGCTGCGGCGATGGCCTCGAAGAAGACGACGTGGGGCGAGTTCGAGAGGTCGATCCAGACCTTCACGGGGCCACCTCGGCGGCGGCGGCCTCCACGGCGGCGCGCACGGTGGCGGCCCGCTCGGCCCGCAGCAGCCCGGCGATCGCCTGGAGCGCCGGCGCGGTCGTCCAGCGCACGAACGGCACCCGGTTGGTGAAGCGGCCGCGCTGCTGAAACCAGAGGAAGCCCGCCGGGTCGAGCATCCGCGCCACCATCAGCTCGGCCTCGCGGCGCGCCTCGGCGAGCTTGCCGACGGCGACCCAGGTCTCGACGGCCTGGGCATAGCAGTGGCCGTCGATCGGGTACGTGGAGTCTGCGTAGTACTTGGGCGTGCCGTCGGCCAGGAACAGCTCCCGCTCCCACACGGCGACGCCGCGGGCGAGCTGGCCGGCGGCCTCGGGGAACTGCGTGAGCGCCATCAACACGTAGCCGGTGTGGAAGTTGTCGACCCAGGCGTGGCTGCCCTCGGCGTAGGGCCAGGTGCCGTCATCCCGTTGCGCCGCGAGGGTGGGCGCGAGCGCCTCGCGGGCGGTGCCGGCGAGCGCGTCGTCGTCGTAGAGACGCGCCGCGCGCGCGAGCACGGCGGCTGCCAGCGCGGTCGCATTGTGGATGAGCTGGTCGTCGCCCGGGATGTAGCGGAAGAACGAGCGGCCTGGCTGGCGCACCAGCATGTGGTTCACGAGGAACGCGCAGGCGCCGCGGATGGGCTCCTCCCAGCGGGCGGCGTCGAGGTGCTCGGCCGCGTCCAGGAAGCCGTGCGCGACGAAGCTCGTGGCGATCGTGTTCGCCGAGTTCGGCGGGTACGCGAAGACGCGCGTCTGCACGGGGAAGTTGTAGGCCCAGGCCCAGGGTGCCGGGGTGCCGGCGGGGGCGCCGGCCGGGGCAGCCGCACGGTTGGCGCACAGCCAGTCGAGCCAGCGGGTCGCGTGCTCGCGCTCGCCGAGGCGGGCGTAGGCGGAGGCGACGAGCCCGATCGCCTTCTGGTTGTAGGCGGGCCTGATGCCGAGCAGCGGTCGCAGATTCAGCGGCGAGAGCTTGACCGCCTGCGTCAGTGCACGGCGCGGCAGCACTCCCGGGACGAGCCGGGCGAGCGGGCTGTTGAGGCCGTCGTACGGGTCGTAGCCCTTCCACGCGCGCGCCTCGCCCCAGCCGCGGATGCGGGCGACGGCCTCGACGAGCGGGTCGGCCGGCGCGGCGGTCATAGCGCCAGCGGCCCGTGGGCGGGCTGGTCGAACGTCCACTCGCGGTCGAGGAACGTCCGACACCACAGCTCGAGCGCCAGGATGGCGTAGAGACGGAGGCTGTAGTCGGCCTCGCCCCGTGAGTTCTCCTCCCACATCTGCTGCACTGCAGCGTGGCGGACGAGGCCGCGGCGCTCGATCGTCTCCTGCGACAGCAGGTCGGCGACGAGCGGCGCCAGGTCGGTCTCCAGCCAGGCGCGCACGGGTGCGCCGAAGCCGGCCTTGGGGCGCCAGATGACGTCGTGCGGGACGAGGCCCTCCTGGCTCTTCTTGAAGACGTACTTGCGCTTCGTGCCCTTCAGCTTGAGCTGCGAGGGGATGCGCGCCGTGAGCGCGACGAGCTCGTCGTCGAGCAGCGGCACCCGCACCTCGACCGATGCGGCCATGCCCATCTTGTCGGTGTAGGTGAGATTGAGGCAGGGCAGGAAGGTCTTCGCGTCCACGTAGAGCAGGTGCGCATGCTCGTCGCCGCCGTTGTCGGCCGCGATGTACGCGCGGTGGCGGGCCAGGGGGTCGTAGCCGGCGGGCACCGCACCCGGGGCGAGCACCTCGGCGAGCTCCTCGGCCGTGTAGTACGTGCAGAACGAGAGGTAGCGGTCGAACTTGTCCATGCCGGCGGCGCGCATGAACTTCCAGAGGTTGCGGCGCGGGCCGCGCAGGCGGCCGGGCGACCCGGGGCGCGCCACCGGCGTCGCGGCGCGGTCGAGGAAGCGGCGCACCGGGCCGGGCAGCAGGTCGAGGTAACGCGAGATGCGGTAGGCCAGGTGCCGCGGGTAGCCCGAGAAGACCTCGTCGCCGCCGACGCCTGAGAGCATCACCGGCATCCCCTTGCGCGCCTCGCGGCAGATGAGGTACGTCGAGATCGCGGCCGGGTCGGCGAGCGGCTCCTCGAGATGCCAGACGGTGAGCGGCAACAGCTCGAGGATGTCGGGCTCGAGGATCGTCTCGTGGTAGTCGGTGGCGTAGTGCCGGCCCATCTCGCGGGCGTACTTGAGGTCGTCGGGGACGATCTCGTGGGCGAGGTCGGCCTCGCTGAAGCCGATGGTGTAGGTGGCGACGGTGGTGCCGGTCGACGCCATTGCCGCGACCACCGCGGTCGAGTCGATGCCGCCCGAGAGGAACGAGCCGAGCGGCACGTCGGCGACGGTCTGGCGCAGCACGGCGTCGTGGACGCCACGGCGCACGGCGTCGATCCACTCGGCCTCGGGGCGCTCCTCGGGCGCGAAGCGGAGGTCCCACCACTGGGTGAGCTCGAGCCCGTCGCCGTCGATCCAGGCGTAATGGCCGGGCGGCAGCTTGTGGATGCCGGCGAAGGCGGTCTTCGGGTCGGGCACCCAGAGGAAGGTGAGGTAGTCGGCGAGGGCGCTCGGCTCGAGCGTGGGTCGGCCGATGTACGGCAGCAGGCACTTCAGCTCGGAGGCGAACGCGGTGACGGGGCCGCCGCCCGTCGCGCTCGTCCCGCCCGTCGCGCCCGCCCCGCCGGCACCGTTCGCCCCGCCGGCGCCGTTCGTGCCGGGCGCCGGGTAGCTCTCGACCCGTGTCCAGTACAGCGGCTTCACGCCGAGCCGGTCGCGCGCGACGAAGAGGCGGTGGTCGACCTCGTCCCAGATCGCGAGCGCGTAGATGCCGTTCAGCCGGTCGAGCATCGCCGGGCCGTGCAGCGCGAAGAGCCGCAGCAGCACCTCGGTGTCGGAGCCGGTGTGGAAGATCTGACCCTCGGCCTCCAGCTCGGCCCTCAGCTCGCGGTAGTTGTAGATCTCGCCGTTGTAGGTGAGGTGCCAGCGCTCCCAGCTCATCGGCTGCGCGCCCGCCGGCGTCGGGTCGATGATGGCGAGCCGGCGATGGCCAAGGCCGCAGGCGGGCTCGCCGCCGGGGCCGGCGGGGAAGAGCCGCAGGCCCTCGCCGTCGGGGCCGCGATGCGCCATGGCGTCGGTCATCCAGCGCAGCTCGCGCTGCTCGGCGCGGCCGACGGTGCCGCAGATCCCACACACGGCGGCTAGGCCCCGGCCCGCCGGGCCAGGTCGCGGACGAGGACGTCGGCGAGGCGCTCGGCGGCGTGGCCGTCCCAGCCCTCGGGCTGCGGCGGCGCCGGGCGGCCCTCGGCCTCGGCGAGCAGCGCCGGCACCCTGTCGATCTCCTCGGGCGCGAGGCCCAGCAGGCGGTTCGTGCCCTGCGTGATCGTGACCGGGCGCTCGGGGTTGGCGCGCAGCGTGAAGCACGGCACCCCGAGCGAGGTCGTCTCCTCCTGCACGCCGCCGGAGTCGGTGACGACGCAGCGGGCGCGCAGCTCGAGCGCGAGGAAGTCGACGTAGCCGATCGGCCCGGTGATGGTGAGCCCGGGCGCCGTCGGCAGCGCGGCGCCGAGCCGGGCGCGGGTGCGTGGATGCATCGGGAAGACGACGGGCAGCGTCGCCGCCAGCCGCTCCAGCGCCGCCAGCGCGCGGGGCAGCAGGGGCCCGTCGACGAGCGCGGGCCGGTGCAGCGTGACGAGGCAGTAGCTACCGGGCTCGACGCCGAGACGGGCGTGCACGTCGGAGTGCTCGACGCGCGGCCGGATCGCGTGCAGCGTGTCGATCATCGTGTTGCCGACGAGGTGGACGCGCCCGGCCGGGATGCCCTCCCGCTCGAGGTTCACGAGCGCCTCCGGGCTGTGCGTGAACAGCCACTCGGAGAGCTGGTCGGTGAGCAGCCGGTTGATCTCCTCCGGCATCGTGCGGTCGAAGCTGCGCAGGCCCGACTCGATGTGGCCCACGGGGATGCCGAGCTTGGCAGCGGCGAGGGCGCCGGCCAGCGTCGAGTTGACGTCGCCCGGCACGAGGACGGCAGCGGGCCGCTCGGCCAGGAGCACCTCCTCGATGCGCTCCAGCGCTTTCGCGGTCTGCGCACCGTGCGCCCCGGAGCCGACACCGAGCTCGTAGGCGGGCGCCGGCAGCTCCAGCTCCTCGAAAAAAATCTCCGCCATCTCGGGGTCGTAGTGCTGGCCGGTGTTGATGACGAGGTGGCGCGCGTCAGGGAGGCGGTGCCGCAGCGCGCGCACGACGGGTGCCGTTTTGACGAAGTTCGGCCGGGCGCCGACGACGTACGCGATTGCGACGTCAGCCATCCAGGCGCACCTCGGTGCCGGTCGCGAGCGACTCGATGGCCGCGAACGTGATGCGCATGGCCGTGACGTAGCCGGCCGGGTCGGGCACCGGCTCCTCGCCGCGGGCGAGCCGAGCGAAGAGCGCGACCTCGGCGGCGTGGCCCTTGTCGCGGCTACGCGAGCTCTCCGTGCGGGCCTTGCCGCCGCCCCACAGCTCGAGCCGCCCGAAGTCGTCGAGGCGGGCGGAGCGGTCGCCGCGGTGGGCCTCCACGAGCTCCTTGCCGGCAGCGGCGGCGCCTGCCGTCCCGTACAGCAGCGTGCCCAGCGAGCCGTCGGCGAAGCGCACGGTGACGGCGACGTCCTGCGCCGACTGCAGCGGCTCGCCCTCGCGCAGCGTGCCCTGCGCCGCGACGGCGACGGGGGCGCTACCCGCGAGCTGGCAGAGCAGGTCGAGGAAGTGGCAGCCCTCGCCGAGCAGGCGGCCGCCGCCCTCCACCGGGTCGTTCAGCCAGTGGTCGGCGGGGAGGACGCCGGCGTTGACGCGGATCAGCGTGTTGACCGGCCCGTGCGCTCCGTCGAGGTGGCGCTTGAGCGAGACGAGCAGCGGCGCGTGCCGGCGGTTGAAGCCCACCACGAGCGGCGGCGCGCCCGGCGCGCAAGCGACCTCGGCGATCTGGTCGAGCTCGGCCTCGCTCATGCACAGCGGCTTCTCGACGAAGGTGGCCTTGCCGGCGCGCAGCGCCGCCAGGGCCAGCGGGCCATGCCGGTCGTGGCGCGTCGCGACGACGACCGCGTTGATGGCCGGGTCGGCAAGGATCTCGGCACCGGTGGCGGCGCCGCGGACGAAGCTGAAGCGCTCGGCGACCGAGGCGGCCGAGAGGCCGGACGAGGTGGCGACCCGGTCGAGCTGCAGCCCGGACTGCTTCGCCAGCGGGATCAGGTAGCGCTGGGCGAAGCTGCCCGCGCCCAGGAAGCCGACCGCGTCGCCCGGCACGAACGCTCGCGCGGGTGCGACTGCGGGCTCCGGCAACGCGATGTCGGCCGGGTAGCGCAGCACGATCGCGAGCGACCGCTCCTCGCGGTTGGCGAGCAGGTCGAACGCAGCGGTGGCCTGCTCGATCGGGAACGTGTGCGTGACGAGGTCATCGAGCCGCACCGAGCCGGCGGCGACGAGCTCGAGAAAGGCGCGCATGTTGCGCCGCTCGGTCCAGCGGACGTAGGGCAGCGGGTAGTCGAGGCCGCGCTGCTCGTACTCGACGTCGTGCCGGCCGGGTCCGTACGAGCGGGCGAGCCGCAGCTCCAGCTCTTTCGCATAGAAGCGGCTGCGGTCGAGCTCGAGCTTGACGTCGCCGACGATGACGATGCGGCCGCGGTCGCGGGCGAGGTCGGTGGCGAGCGAGGCGGGGTCGGCCGACGGGGCGGCCGCGGTGACGATCACGGCGTCCCACTGGTCGAGGTCGCCGCGCGTCACGTCGCCGCGCAGCAGCGTGGCGTCGACGCAGCCGGCGGCGCGCGCGACTTCCAGGCGCCACGGGTCGAGGTCGATGCCCAGCACCTCGCAGCCGGCCGCCTTGGCCAGGCGCGCCGTCAGCTGGCCGACGAGGCCGAGCCCCACGATCGCCACGCGCTCGCGCAGCCGCAGGTCGGCCTGGCGAAAGCCGTGCAGGGCGATCGAGCCGAGGGTGGCGAAGCACGCCTGCTCGGTGGGCACCCCCTCGGGCACGACGACGCAGAGGTTCTGCGGCACCGCCAGCACCTCGGCGTGCGCGGCCGCCTCGCTGCCGCAGGCGACGAGGTCGCCGGGCCGCACGTCGGTCATGCGCTCGCCCACGCGCACGACGCGGCCGGCGGCGCAGTAGCCGAGCGACGAGAGCTCCTCGAGCTGGATGCGCACCGCTTCGAACGTCGCCTTGAGGCCGTCGCGCTGCACCTTCTCCAGTACCTTCTTCACCTGGTCGGGGCGGCTGCGCGCCTTGCCGACGAGGCTCTCGCGCGCGACCGTCACCTTGGCGCGCTCGGTCCCGGCCGAGATCAGCGACGCCTCCGTCAGCACGAGCGCCTGGTAGGGGCCTAGCTCGGGCAGCGGCACATCGAGGGTGCGCAGCTCGCCGTCCTTCAGCCGCTGCGCAACCTGCTTCATGCAGCTCTCCGCTCGTCGGGCACGGCGACGGGCCGGCCGATGAGCGGGCCGACAGCCTGCAGCATCCGGCGCCCGAAGGCCCGCCGTGTGAACTCCTGCTCGTAGCGGGCGCGGCCGGCCCGGCCCAGCGCGCTGCGCGCGGCGGGATCGGCGGCGAGGCGGACGAGCGCCGCGGCGAGCGCGTCACGGTCGATCGGCACGCGCAGCCCCGTCACCCCCTCGGTCACGAGCTCCTCCATCCCCGGCCCGTCGCTGGTGACGACCGGCAGGCTCGCGGCCATCGCCTCGATGATCACGAGCGGCTGGCCCTCCGTCTGGATCGACGGGAAGCAGAAGACGTCGGCGAGGCCGAACAGCTCCGACTTGCGCGTCCCCGCGACGGCGCCGTGAAAGGTGACCACGCTGCGGATACCGAGGCGGTCGAGGAGTGCCTCCGCCTTCGCCTGCGTCGTCTCGTCGGGCCAGTGCCCCGCCACCGACGCGCGCAGCTCCGGCCGCTCGCTCCACGCCTGGGCGAACGCCTCGAGGAAGTGCAGGATGCCCTTCTGCACGAACAGCGTAGAGAGGAAGAACACGACGACGGTGCCGTCGTCGACGCGCTTCACGGTGACGGTGGGCAGGTCGACGCCGTTGAGGACGGCGACCACGCGCTCGCGCGGCAGCACGCACTCGAGCGCGGGCCGCAGCGCCTCCGAGAGCACGATGCCGACCGTAGCCTTGCCCACAGTCTCGAGGATGAGCCTCTGCTTCCAGCCCGACTCGCGCTCGACGAAGCCCGCGAAGGCGCCGCCGTGCAGGTGCACGACGACCGGCTTGCGCGCCGCCCGCGCGATCAGGATGAACGCGGCGTCGCGGTAGAAGCCCGGGTACTCCTGCGTGATCGGCAGGTAGACGGCGCCGACATCGCGCCGGAACGTCAGCGCGGCCGCCTCGGCCAGGTGTCGCAGGCCGAGCGAGACGTTGTGCCACGTCCAGCGGGCGCGGTTGCCGAGCTCGTCGCCGGGGTCGGCGGTGTCCACGCGCAGCAGCGGCACGCCGGCCGCGCGCAGCTCCTCGACCAGCGCGCGCGTCGCGACCTCCATCCCGGTGAGGGGCGGTGGCTCCGGGCCGATCACCAGCAGCGCTCTCATGCCGGCGGCACCGGGCGGTACCAGCCGATCAGTCCATCCGACCAGTACGGCAGGCCGGCCCTACCGAGGAGCGAGAAGAAGCCACGGGCAAGCCGCAGCACGACGTCCTGTACGAGCGAGCCGAGGCCGCCGGTGAAGCGCAGCGGCTCCGGGCGATGCTGGTAGTACGCAACCTTCTCCAGCTCCCAGCCGTTGCGGGCGCCGATCGCCTTCAGCGTGCGCACGCTGAACGCGACCATGTGGTCGGGGTGCATCGCCTCGCGGCCGGTCACCGGTACGAGCCCCGCGACGAAGTTGATCTGGTTCGGCGTCGTCACGACGAGGCGGCCGTCGGGCCCGACGAGCTCGCGCATCGCGCGGAAGAACGGGCCGGGCGCATCCAGGTGCTCGATCACCTCGCCGGCGATCACGACGTCGGCGGGGGCGAGGCCGAGGGCCCGCACCGCCTCCGGCGACTGGCCGTCAACCGTGTACGCCTCGTAGCCGTGCTCGCGTGCCCAGGCGACGCCGTCCTCGGCGACATCGAGCCCGACGAGCGACGAGGCCACGCCGGCGAGCCGCGCGTGCAGCCAGGTGCCGGTCGCGACGCGCGTCTCCAGCAGGTGCTCGTCGACGAAGCCGACATGCACCGTCCGCTTGTCGCGCGCCACCTCAACGAGCGTAGCCTCACGGTCGACCGGCGCCGCCTTCGGCAGCCGGTGGAGCCACTCAATCTGCTCGGTCATGCTGCCGTTGCTCCCTTTTTGCGACCGAGTCGCGCCAGTACCGCGCCGAATGGTGGCTGCAGGCAGCCGAGCGTCGGCACGCTCCAGATCCTGGTGGCCTCGCGCAGCAGCACGACGCCGAGCACTGCATAGGCAATCGTCGAGGCCAGCGCCGCGCCCGATGCCTCGAACGGGGGAATTAGAGCGGCGTTGAGGCCAAGGTTCAACAGGAGGGCGATCAGCATGTAGCGGACGAGCGGCTTCGTGTGCTTCTTGGCGATCAGCGCCGCGGTGGTGATGCGCACGAGTGCAGCCGCGACGATACCGGGAAGCAGGATCTCGAGCGGCAGCACCGCCCCGGAATAGCCCTTGCCGAAGACCGCCGGCACGAGGAACGGCGCGATGGCGCCCAGGAAGATCGCGCCGATCAGCGTCAGCCAGATCGAGATGCCGATCGCCGACATCATCGCGCGCTGCTTCTGCTCCTCGGGCGCGTCGCCCGAGAGGAACGGGATCGAGGCGAGGCCGGCCGCCGCCGGCAGCATCCATAGTGCCTCCACGAGGTTCACACCGACCGAGTACATGCCGACGGCAGCCGCGCCCGAGACGACCGAGAGCACGAGCTGGTCGGCGCGCAGCAACAGGAACTGGGCGACGTTCGAGATGTGGATCGGGATGCCGACGCGAACCTGCGTCCGCGCCATGCTCTTGCTCGGCAGCGTCAGCGTGCCGCTGAAGCGGAGCAGGAACATCATCGCGACGAGGACGTTGCTGGCGCACCAGGCGTAGAAGAACGAGGTCGAGGTCTGGCGGTGCAGCACCGCCAGGGCGATCAGCGCCGCCGGATACGAGCCGGCCAGCAGCAGGCGGGTCGCGCTGTAGAAGCCAACCTGACCGGTGCCCATCGCGATGCCCGAGAGGAAGCGGAGGTACGTGCCTGCGGCCGTGGCGACGGCGCCCGCGATCGCCAGCGGCAGGATCGCCCCGCTCACGCTGGTGAACAGCGAGATGCCGAGCGCGCTCAGCGCCAGCCCGACTGGCAGTAGCAGCAGGCTGTAGGCAATGGCGTTACCGTGCATGGCGCGCCGCCCGCGCCGCGACTCGGCGGCGAGGTGCGAGGTGGTGAATTCCTGCCCGAGCTCGAGGAAGACGGTGAGCATCGACGGGATCAGGATCAGCACCGTGAGATGGCCGCGGCCGACCGGCCCGAGCAGCCGTGCCGACAGCAGCGCGCCGACGAACCCGAGCAGCGCGAAGCCGATCTGGCCGGCAAAGGTCTTGACGATCGTCGACTTGAACGAGCGCTGCGTCTGGGCCGCGGTGCGCCGGCCGATCTCGGCGAAGCTCTGAACCGCGCTCGGGACGAGGCCGCTGGCGAAGTCGCCGCCGCCCGCGCCTGCTCCCACGAACTCCAGGGCGTCCTCGAACTCGCCGGCGAGCGCGGGCTGGGGCCGGTCGAGCAGGGCATTGCGGCCCCGCCTGAGCGGGCGGAACACGCGCGCGGGCGGCGGCGCGACCCGGTCGGGCAGCACGGGTGTGAGCAGCAGCGTCGCCAGCAGGCCGAACTGTGCCCAGAAGATCGGCGCCGAGTACGGCAGCTCGAACGAGACGTTGAACGTCGAGAACACCGTCTGGTAGGTCATCGTGGCGACGAGGCCGGTGATCGCCGCCTTCCGGTACGGGTCGCGCTCGCCCACGCCGGCGCGGAAGCCGCGCGACAGCAGGCGCAACAGCTGGAACACGACGAGCAGCCACGGCAGCGGACCGATCCGGTAGGCGAGCGCGATGAACGAGTTGTGCGGCGCCGGCACGTCGTCCTTGAGCGACTCCGGCGGCACGAACTCGTGCGGATAGTTGTCGTAGCCGGCCCCGTACAGCGGGTGTGCCATCGCGGACTTGATGACGTTGTGCCAGAAGTTGAGGCGCCACCTAGCGTTCGGGTCGCTGGTGTCGCTGACGGTCTGGGCGCGTTGCAGCTCCTTTGCGAGCGGGACGTTGTTGCCGACGGTGCCGCTCGCCAGGAACACCATCAGCAGGAAGACGATCGCTGCGGTGCCGACGACGCCGGGGGTCAGCCGGGTGGCGAAGAGGACGATCAGCGCGAAGACGAAGGCGATCCACGAGGAGCGGTGGTTGATCAGGACGAGGCCGAGCAGGAGCGGCGGCAGCAGCAGCAGGTACCAGCGGGAGATCAGCTTCTGGCGGATGACGGCGATGATCGCCAGCGGCGCGATGCCGAAGACGATCGCGAAGGAGCCGTGGGCGAGGCGTACCGCGCCGGTCGAGGTGGCCACCGGCCCGAAGCCGCCGCCGTTGCCGCTGAACACGAGCCCGAGCGCGACGACGCCGGCGATCACGACGAAGCTGAAGAGCCGCTTGTACATCGCCTTGCTCGGCCGCAGCGACGCGAAGATCAGTGCGAACAGGGTGTAGTAGACGATCGCGAAGTTGCGCCCCCAGACCGGCACGGCGTGCCAGTTCGTCTCCAGAAAGAAGCCGGCGATGCCGGGCGCGAAGAGGGTGAGGAACAGCACGATCGCGGTGCGCTGGCCCGGGGTCGTCTCGCCCATCAGCAGGTAGCGCAGCAACAGCGCGCCGCCCAGTAGGAAGAGGAAGACCTCGACCATGAAGATCGGGGAAGCGCCGATGTGGCTGATCGTGCGGCCGTTGGCGAGGATGGCGCAGATGAAGAAGAGCGCCGAGACCTCGGGGCGCAGCATCACGCCCAGGAGCACGGCGAGCGCCACCACGGCGACGAGCATCAGCAGCCCCGAAGAGGAGGCGCCGTAGCCGGCGACGACCATCGTCAG
>JANXXF010000075.1 GCA_025350775.1 Actinomycetes bacterium | reverse complement strand
GCGGCGACGGCAGCGGGCGCGGCGGCGGGGCCAGGCGCTGGCCTTCACGCCCGCATCGCCCTCTTCGGCGTGGCGCCCTGCGCCTTCCGCGCCGTCGCAGCCGAGGCGGCGTTCGCAGCGGGCGCGCCGGCCGAGGAGGTGGCCGCGCTCGCCGCAGCCGCCGCCGAGCCACACGACGACATCCACGCGACCGCCGAGTACCGGCGCCGGGCCGCACACGTCTGCGTGCTGCGGGCGCTGGCCGCTGCGGCCACGGCCGAGCCGGGAGCGGGGGAGGGCCTCCACTGATGGACGATCAGAGCGGCACCGCACCCGTCGCGGCCGGCACCACGCCCGTCGTGCCAGGCATCGGGCACGCGCCCGCCGTCTGGGCTGCCGGCCTCGTCCGCCTGCGTGTCAACGGTGAGCCGCGCTCAGGGGTCGCCGAACCCCGCACCCTGCTCTCCGACTTCCTGCGGCACGAGCTGGGCCTCACAGGGACGCACGTGGGTTGCGAGCAGGGTGCCTGCGGCTCGTGCGCGGTGCTCGTCGACGGCGAGCTGACGCTGTCGTGCCTGGCCCTGGCCGTCCAGGCCGACGGCTGCGCGGTCGAGACGGTCGAGGGGATCGCCCATGGCAGCCGCCTTCACCCGCTCCAGCAGGCATTTCAGCTGAAGCACGGCCTCCAGTGCGGCTTCTGCACTCCCGGCATGCTGGTCGCGGCCCGGGCCTTGCTCGCCGCCACCCCTGACCCCAGCGAGCAGCAGGTACGCGAGCACCTCTCGGGCAACGTGTGCCGCTGTACCGGCTACACCGGCATCGTCGATGCCGTGCTCGAGGCTGCCCGTGCCCTGCGCGAGAGCGGGGAGCCCGGCGCATGACCGCTGCCCGCTACGTCGGCGCACGGGTGCTGCGGGTCGAGGATCCGGCGTTCCTGATGGGCCGCGCCCACTACCTCGACGACATCACGCCACCGGGGACGCTGCACGCGGCGTTCCTGCGCAGCCCGCATGCCCACGCGCGGCTCGTCTCCATCGACACGTCTCGCGCCCTCATGCTCGAAGGCGTCCACGCCGCCGTCACCGGCCATGACCTGCGCGACGAGCCGCCGTTCACCACGACGATCCCGACCCGGCCCGAGTGCAAGACCGGCACCCGCCGCCTGCTGACCATCGACAAGGTGCGCCACGTCGGCGAGCCGGTCGCCGTCGTGGTGGCCCGCAACCGCTACATCGCCGAGGATGCGCTCGACCTGATCCACGTCGAGTACGAGCTGCTGGCCGCCGTCATGGATCCCGAGGCGGCGCTCGCGCCCGACGCGCCGCTCATCCACGAGGAGCTCGGCGACAACGACTTCGCCACCATCCGCTTCAGCGCCGGCGACCCCGACGCCGTGTTCGCCCGGGCGCCGCACACCTTCGCCAAGCGCTTCCATTTCGGGCGCACCCATGCGGCGCCGCTCGAGGGCCGCGGCGTCATCGGCGACTGGGACGCGGTGAGCGGCCGCGTCACCGTCTGGACGTCGACGCAGATGCCGCATCTGGTGCGCGGCCTGCTGGCCGGCCAGTTCGGCCTCCCCGAGAACCGCCTGCGCGTGATCTGCCCCGCCGTGGGCGGCGGCTTCGGCCTCAAGGTGACGCTATTCGTCGAGGAGGCGATCATCCCGCTGCTCTCGCGTCAGCTCGCGCGCCCCGTGAAGTGGGTCGAGGATCGCTACGAGGCGCTCGCCGCGAGCGGCCACTCGAAGGAGGTGGTGATGGAGGTCGAGGTCGCCACCGCTGCCGACGGCCGCTTCCTCGCGCTGCGCGGCAGCTACATCGGCGACGGCGGCGCGTACCTCGCGCACCCCTGGACGAGCCTGATCGATCCGCTCTGCGCCGCCTCGTTCCTGCCGAGCTTCTACGACGTCCAGGATGTCTCCTACATCGTGCGCACCCCGTTCACGAACAAGTGCCCGGCGGTCGCCTACCGCGGCGTGGGCTGGACGTCCGGGCAGGTCGCTCGCGAAGCGCTGATCGACGACGTCGCCCGCGAGCTCGGCATCGACCCCGTCGAGATCCGCCTGCGCAACGCGATCCCGGACGGCGAGCCGTACCTCACGGCAACCGGGGCGAGCTACGACGGCGGCAGCTTCTCTGAGTCAATGCGGCGCGCCGCCGAGCTCGTCGGCTACGACCAGCTACGGGTGCGCCAGGCGGCGCTGCGGCGGGAGGGCCGCTACCTCGGCATCGGCGTCAGCCCCTTCGTCGAGCAAGGCGGCTGGGCTGCGCGCATCGCCGCCGTCAACGGCTTCCCCGGCTTCGCCTACCTCGACTCGGTCGGCGTCACCATGGAGCCCGACGGCACCGTCACCGTCGCCAGCGGGTTCCAGGCGAACGGCCAGGGCCACGAGACGACGCTCGCGCAGGTCGTCGCCGATGAGCTGTCGGTCCCGTTCGAGAGCATTCGCGTCGTCCAGGGCGACACCGACGCCGTCCCCTACGCCACGGGCAGCTACGGCAGCCGCACGGCCGTCGTCGGGGGCGGCGCAGCGATGCGCGCGGCTGGCGACGTGCGCACCAAGCTGTTGCGCCTCGGCGCCCACCTGCTGGAGGCCAGCCCCGACGATGTCGAGCTCGCCGACGGGCACATCCGCGTCAAGGGCTCGCCTGCACAGGCGGTCACGGTAAAGCAGGCAGCGGCAGCAGCGTACTTCGGCCCTCGCCCCGACGACCTCGACCCGGCCCTCTCGGCCACGCGCAGCTACGACCCGCCCGAGACGTACTCGAACGCGTGCATCGTCGCCGTCGTCGAGGTCGACGCACAGACGGGCAAGGTCGTGGTCGAGCGCCTGCTCGCGGTCGAGGACTGCGGCACGATCGTCAACCCGCTGGTCGTCGACGGCCAGGTCTCCGGCGCGCTCGCGCAGGCGGTCGGCGCCGTCCTCTACGAGGGCCTGCCGTACGACACCGATGGCCAGTTCCGCGCCGGCTCGCTCGCCGACTTCCTCTACCCGCAGGCGACCGAGGTGCCCGCCATCGAGGTCAGCCACCTCGAGACGCCGTCGCCCGTCACCGAGGGCGGCTTCAAGGGCATGGGGGAGGGCGGCCTGATCGGCGGGCCGGCCGCCATCGTCAACGCCATCGCCGACGCGCTCGCGCCGTTCGGAGCGCGCATCGAGCGGACGCCGTTGCGCCCCTGCGACGTGCTCGAGCTGATCGAGCGTGGCGGCGAGCGCGATCGCGCGTCCTAGCCGGCCCGTACATCTCCGGCCGGCGATCCTGCAGCAGGTTCTCGCCGAGGCTCAGGAGATGAGCTGCTGGCGGAGCGCGGTCGCCACCGCCTCGGTGCGCGTGTCGGCATCCAGGCGCGCCATGGCCTTGCGCACGTGTGCCCGCACGGTGTCGGGTGAGATGTGCAGCTCACGACCGATGTCCTCGTTGCGCATGCCGTCCGCGAGCAGCCGCAGCACCTCGCGCTCGCGCGGTGTCAGCATCGTCAGCTTCCCCGTCGCGTCAGGGCTGGTGAGGATCCCGGCCAGCACCGGATCGACGTACGTCCCGCCGGCGGCGACAGTCTCGACAGCCCGTACGAGGTCGGCGAGGGGCGCCTCCTTGAGGACGAACCCGCGCACGCCGAGGTCGATCGCCTCGAGTAGCAGGGCACGCTCGCTGTGACCCGTGTAGAGGCAGATGGCGGTGCCCGGGCACTCCTTGACGGCCCGGCGGGCGACGTCCATGCCCGACAGCCCGGGCATGCGGACGTCGACGAGCGCCAACGCCGGCCGCTCCCGCTCGATCACTTCGAGCGCGTCGAGTCCGTTGCCCGCCGTCCCGACGACACGGATGCCGTGGCTCTCGAGCACGCGTGAGATCGCATCAACGATCGGCGGGTGGTCGTCGACGATGACGCAGCGGATCTCCGCCGGGCCAGACATCTTGGCTGCTGCTTCCACGTTCCCCCGCTCACGCCACGGCATGCCGATTGGCAGCACTATCCTGCCACATGTAAAGCGTGTCCGGCAGGATCTCGAAGAACGCGTCGAGCACGGCGGCGTCAAACTGCCTGCCGCGCTCGGTGCGCATCACGGCTGCGGCGTCGTCGGCCGAATACGCCTGTCGGTACGCACGATTCGTGGTGAGGGCGTCGAACACGTCGACGACCGACACGATGCGCGCCTCCAGCGGAATGCTGCCGCCGCGCAGGCCATGTGGGTAGCCGAGGCCGTCGACGCGCTCGTGGTGGTGCAATGCGACCTCGGCGGCAAGCGTGAGCAGCTCCGACGGCGAGCCCGACAGGATGCGGTGGCCGATCGTCGTATGCGACTCGATCTCGCGGCGCTCGTCGAGGGTGAGCGGCCCGGGCTTGAGCAGGATGCGGTCGGGGATGGCGATCTTGCCGACATCGTGCAGGAGCGACGCGAGCCGGAGCGCCTCGCGGCGCTCCTCACTCCAGCCGAGCAGCTCGGCCAGCAGCGCGCAGCCGTCGCCGACGCGGCCGACGTGGTCGCCGGTCTCACGGTTGCGCACCTCGATGGCGTACGAGAAGCGGCGAATGGTCTCCTCGTTGCTGTGGCGCAGCAGGCTCATCTGCTCGTCGACGCGGCGCTCCAGATCCTGACGGCGGCGGCGGCCCTCGAGCTCCAGGCGCCGCCGGCGCAACGCATTCGCCACCTGGATCTCG
>JANXXF010000073.1 GCA_025350775.1 Actinomycetes bacterium | reverse complement strand
GCGGCGACGGCCCCGGGGTCTCGGCGTGCGCCCGCGAGATGGTGCTGGCCTGGGAGCGGCACGGCAACTTCGACCTCTACGAGGATGCGCCGCCGGTGCTCGAGGAGCTGCGCCGTTATGGGCTCCGACTTGCCCTCGTCTCGAACACCGGGCGTGAGCTCGATGCCTTCGTCCGCCACCACCGGCTCGACGTCGATGTCGCGATCGCCTCGCGCGCGCACGGCCGCACCAAGCCGCACCCGTCGATCTTCGAGGCGACGCTCGACGCGCTCGGAGTCGTCGCCGCCGAGGCCGTGATGGTCGGCGACTCGATCGAGGACGACATGGAGGGTGCCGCGCAGGTTGGGCTGCCCGGCATCCTGATCGACCGTGACGGCCGCCAGCCCGGCTTCTCGCCCCGCCTGCTCGACCTCTACGGCTTGCCGGCCGCGCTCGGCCTCGTCCGCCCGGGAACGTAGCGCAGCCGCCCCTGCGTCAGCGCGACGCCGACGAGGACGACGAGCGCACCCACGGGCTCGTTCCAGCGCAGGTGCTCGCCGAGGAACACGAGCCCGGCCACCGTCGCCACGACGGGGATGACGTAGGTGACGGTCGACGCGGTCGTGGTGCCGACCTGGCGGAGGATCGCGTACTGGATGACGTACGCGAACCCGGTGCCGAACGCGCCGAGCGCCGCGACGGCGGCCAGCGACCGGGCCGAGACGTGCGACGGGGCGTCGGTCGCCAGCGGCGTGACGACCGCGAGGCACACCATGGCGCACAGGAGCTGGGCGAACGAGAGCGCGAGCCCGGACTCGCGGGACGCCGCCACGTATCGGCGCAGGTACGGGTAGCCGAGGCCGTAGCAGAGCGCCGCTGCCAGCGCCGCGAGATTGCCCGCGAGACTCTGCCCGCCCAGCCCGCTCCACGGCCCCAGTACCACGACGACCCCGGCGAAGCCGACCACGATCCCGGCGCTGCGCTCGCGTGTCGGGCGCTCCTCGGGGAACGCGGCGAGCACGACGACCAGCACGAATAGCGGTGTGGTGCCGTTCCAGATGCCGGCGACGATCGACGAGACGTGCGTCTCGGCCCAGGCGTAGAGCGTCATCGGGATGCTGTTGAAGAGTGCCGAGACGACGAGGATGTGGCCCCAGGCGCGGAGGCCCCGGGGCAGCCGCTCCCGCTTGACGAGCACGATCGCCCCGAGCGCGGCCGTACCCACGATCATCCGGCCGAACGAGACCTGGATCGGGTCGAGCGTCTCGTTGCCGATCTTGATCAGCATGAAGCTGAGCCCCCAGATGGAGGCGAGCAGCGCGTACTGCGCCTGCCATGGCACCGCGACCCTGGCTGGTGGTGTGTCGCCCATCGCGAGCTGAAACGTACGGGTCGCGCCCGCTGTGAGACGGCGGAACCGCCGAGCGTGCGGATACCCTCCCGCGAGTGCGGAACCGGCTCGTGTGGACGCTCGGCCTGGGAGCCTTCGGTCTCGCCTTCTCGATCACCACGACGTCGGCCTATCTGGCGCCGCTGCTCGAGCGCTTCACCGACTCGCGCACCGTCATCGCCGGGATCATCTCGGCCGAGGGGATCTTCGCGCTGGGCATGTCGCTTGTGATCGGGCCGTGGAGCGACTCGTTCCACACGCCGCTCGGCCGCCGCCGCCCCTTCATGCTGATCGCCCTGCCCGGGCTGGCCGGCTCCCTGGCCCTGATGGGCCTGATGCCGAGCCTCTGGACGACGACGCTGGTCGTGCTCGCCTTCTACGTCGCCTACTACATCTACGAGCCGCCGTACCGGGGGCTCTACCCCGACCTGCTGGAGGAGTCGATGTACGGGCGCGCCCAGGGCGTGCAGCACCTGCTGCGCGGGGCTGCGCTCGGCATCGCCCTGATCGCTGGCAGCCAGCTGTTCGACCTCTGGCAGGCGGCGCCGTTCATCGTGGCGGCGGCGGTCACGATGTTCGCCTGCGGCGGCACCGTGCTGCTGGTGCGCGAGGAGATCGGGCAGGGCGAGCGCGTCTATACGGGTGTCCGCGCCTACCTGAGGACGAGCTGGCAGGTGCTGCGCGAGGAGGAGCTCGTGCGCCGCTTCCTGCTGGCGAACGCGCTCTGGGAAGGCGCCTTCGCGGCCGCCCGCACCTTCGCCGTGCTCTACGTCACGAAGGGGCTGGGCCAGTCGTCGGCGACGGCGACCGGCGTGCTCGCCTGCGTCGCCATCGGCTACATCATCGCGGCGGTCGTGTCCGGGAGGCTCGGCGACCGCTTCGGCCTGGCGCCGGTGATCTTCGGCGCCTCGATCGTGTACGCCGGAGGCCTCTTCGGAGCGGGCTTCGCCAGCAGCTGGCACAACGCCTACTACGCGCTGATCATCCCGGTCGCGGTCGCTGCCGGCACGGTCATGACGCTCTCCTGGGGCCTGCTCTTCAAGCTGATGCCGTCGCATCGGCGCGGTGCCATCGCCGGGCTCGCGCTCGGCACCAAAGGCATCGGCCTGCTCTTCACGGTCGTCGCCGGCGTCGTCATCGACGCGCTCTCCTCCACCTTCGACAAGACGAACGGCTACCAGGCGCTGTGGCCGCTCTGCGCCGTGCCGATCGCGCTCTCGATCCCGCTCGTCGGCTCGCTGCTCGGCGCCGAGACCCACGGCAGCACCGGTGACCATCCGGTGTTGCCCGGCTGAAGGCTGGTCAGGCCGCCGGCGCCAGATGGTCGACGGCGAGCGTCAGCCACGCGGTCGCCTGCCCTTGCCACAGCGACCGCGTGTGGCCGCCCCGGTACACCTGGAATGTGAACGGAACGTGTGCGCGCGACAGCTCCCGGGCGAACCGCTCGTTCTCGGCCAGGAACGTCGCGTCCCGGTCGCCCACGTAGAAGCCGAGAAACGTCGGGTCGTCGGCGAACTCGATGCGCAGCTGCGACACGAAGCTATGTGCACTGGCGAAGGCGTCCTCGATGTCGGATCCGCGCGGGAGCGGGCGGGCGCCGCTCGGGTCGGTCGGGTGGAAGTAGCCGCTCCAGGATTCGATCACCGAGAATGCATCCAGGTGGTGCAGGCCGATGACCGCGGCGCCGTAGCCACCGGCCGACACGCCGATCAGCGCGCGGCCGCCGCGAAGCGCGATCGTCCGGTAGCGGGAGTCGACGACACGGGGCAGCTCTGTTGCGACTGCGGTCTCCCAGTTACGGCCCCGGCCCCAGTCGAGGTACTCGGGGTCGGTGTCGCCGTCGCGGGCGCCCTGCGGGCTGATGATGATCGCCTGCAGCTGCCCTGCCTCGAGAGCGCTGCCGATGTACGCGATGTCCCGGTGTGCGGATACAGAGGCCGGCAGCCCGTGTAGGAAGTAGATGACCGGGTAGCGACGGGTGCCGCTGGTGTACCCGGGCGGCAGGTACACGGAGAACGGGAGGTGCCCGGCGATCGCGCGCGACGGGAATGAGTCCTCGACGCGCGTGCCGCGAAGCGGCGCTGCTGACGCGGACGCCAGGGCAGCGAAAGCAACCGCCAACGCCACAAGCGCTCCGATGAGGGTGCGGCGGGCCACCGCCAACGAGTCTAGACCCACACCTCGATGTGCTGTAGCGCATCCACCTTTGCCTGTGGTTAGAGCTCGAATCAGAATGAGCGTTGCCCCTCGGGGCTTCGCAGGCCCCCAGGTCGGACGCGAGGCGGCCGGGCTACGGGCCGAAGGACGATCCAAGTGATCCGCCGGCGGCGCTCATTCTGATTCGAGCTCTTAAAGCCTATCCCGGTAGGGCGTTCGCGAGCCGGGCGGTGTGGGCTTTCTTGAAGGCGATCAGGCCGCTGGCGAGCTGGAGCAGTGCGAGGTGGTTCTCAGGCTTCTTCGACCAGCGGATCAAGAGGGCACGGTTGGGTTGAGCCAGGAGTGGCAGGCTTCGACGACCCAACGCCGGGCCTGCCATCCCGGGACGGTTCGTTTAAGCTCGAGTTCCTCGCGGCGGCGACGGATGTGGGGGCTGTAACCGCGGCCAGCCGCGAGCTCGTAGACCCACGGGTAGGCGTAGCCGCCGTCGAGACAGAGCCCTTGCGGATGCTCCGCCGGCGGCTCGGGCCGAGCGATCGGGACCGAGTCGAGCGTCGCGGCTAGGAGCTTCGAGTCGTGCCGGTTGGCGCCGTCATGCGCCAGCCCGAGCGGGACCCCGCCTGCCTCGCAGAGAAGCGAACGTTTCGCCCCCTTTTCGCTCGACCAGTGGGATTCGGCCCCGTCCTGGCACCGCCCAACGGCGCCTTCGTCATCGCGCCGTCGCAGGCCAGCCAGGCCCAGTCGATCCCCACAACTTGGTCGTAGTCGAGCAGCCCTTGCCGCCAGATCTCGTGGAACACACCGGC
>JANXXF010000477.1 GCA_025350775.1 Actinomycetes bacterium | reverse complement strand
CTCCGTCGTCACCGGTGACGTCCACTCGCATTCCCGGCGGCGTACGCCGCTGCAGGACATCCTCGTGGCTGTCCGCCACCGCACCACGTTGGAGGGCAGCGAGAGCGAGCGGCGCGGCAACCGCGAGAGCATCCTGCTCGCGCCCGCTGTCGTGCTCGACCGCTTCCCGCGCGACCACGCCGCCGTCCATCGTGCCGGCGAGCTCGCCGAACGGCTCACCTTCGACCTGACGCAGGAGCTCGGCTACCGCTACCCCGACTTCTCCGACGGCGCCGAACCCGCCGACGCCCAGCTGCGCGGCCTCACCGAGCGCGAGTTTGCCACCCGTTACGCCAACGCCAACGGCCACAAACGCAAGGCCTGGAACCGGCTGCAGGAGGAGCTCACGCTGATCGCCGAGCTCGGCCTCGCAGGCTTCTTCCTGCTGCACTGGGAGGTGCTCGAGCTGGCGCGCGAGGTCGCCATCGGCGTGCGCGGCCGGGACTCGCCGCGTGGCACCCTGCCACCAGGGCGTGGGCGCGGCAGCTCGGTCGGCTCGATCGTCTGCTACCTCACCGGCCTCTCGCACGTCGACCCGGTCAAGGCAAACCTCTCGCTCGGCCGCTTCCTCAACCGCGAGCTCGCCTCCGTCCCCGACATCGACCTCGACTTCCCGCGGGATATCCGCGAGAAGCTGATCGTCGCCGTCACCGAGCGCTACGGCCGCGAGCACGCCGCGCTCGTCGCCACCTTCTCCACCTACCGCGCGCGCGGCGCCATCCGCGATGTCGGCAAGGCGCTCGGCCTGCCACACGCCGACCTCGAGCGGCTCGCCCGCGTCGTGGACGGCTGGAGCGCCGAGTCCGTCGCCGACGACTTCGCCCGCCTCCCCGACGCGAAGGAGAAGCTCGAGTCGCGCCGCTGGCGCGCCTTCCGCGCCCTCACCCGGGAGATCGCCGGCCTGCCCCGCCACATCTCGCAGCACCCGGGCGGCATGATCATCTCCAGCCGGCCGCTCGTCGAGCTCGTGCCCGTGCAGCCTGCGGCGATGGTCGGCCGCCAGATCTGCCAGTGGGACAAGGACTCCTGCGGCGACGCCGGCTTCCTCAAGATCGACCTGCTCGGCCTGGGGATGCTGTCGGCCGTCGAGGACTGCGTCGAGCAGCTCGCCCGGCTCCAGCGCGAGCCGATCGACCTGTCGCGCATCCCGCTCGACGACCCCGCCGTCTTGGCCGACATCCAGGCCGCCGACACCGTCGGCGTCTTCCAGATCGAGAGCCGCGCTCAGATGCAGAGCATCCTGCAGACCCAGCCGGAGAACCTCGACGACCTCACCGTGCAGGTCGCCCTGGTGCGGCCCGGCCCGATCCAGGGGAAGGCCGTCCACCCGTACGTGCAGCACCGGCGCGCCCGTAAGCTCGACCCCTCGTTCGAGCCGCCCGTCGACCACCCGCTGCTGCGCGAGCCGCTGCGCGAGACGCTCGGGGTCGTGGTTTTACAGGACCAGGTGCTCGACGTGGCGATGGCGCTCGCCGGCTTCACCGTGGGCGAGGCGGAAGGGCTGCGGCGCGCGATGAGCCGCAAGCGCAGCAAGGAGGCGCTGGAGGCCTACCGGGCACGGTTCATCGAAGGCGCCGCCGGGCGCGGGGTGGACGGGGCGACCGCGAACCTCGTCTACGACAAGCTGTCGGCGTTCTCGGGCTTCGGCTTCCCCAAGTCGCACGCTGCGGCGTTCGGGCTGCTCGCCTACCAGTCGACGTGGCTGCGGCACTACCACCCGGCGGTGTTTCTGTGCTCGCTGCTGAACGCGCAGCCGATGGGCTTCTACCCGCCGGCGAGCCTCGTGCGCGACGCGCAGCGGCGCGGGGTGGAGGTGCGCCCGCCCGGGATCAACCACAGCGTGGCGGCGTGCGCGGTGGAGGGCGTCGCTGGGATGGCGGCGGCCGGCCCGGTGCCAGCGGCCGGCCCCACGCCGGTGCCTCCCTGGTCGGTGCGGGTCGGCCTGGGCTACGTCCGCTCGGTGGGCGAGGCGGAGGCCGAGGCGGTCGTGGCCGAGCGCGAGCGGGGCGGCCCGTACACTTCGCTGGAAGACCTGGCCCAGCGGGCGGCTGTCGAGCGGCCGGTGCTGGCGGCGCTCGTGCGAGCCGGCGCCTGCGACGCCTTCGGCCACCGCCGCGAGCTGCTGTGGGAGCTCGGCCTGGCCCCG
>JANXXF010000471.1 GCA_025350775.1 Actinomycetes bacterium | reverse complement strand
CCTGGAAGGCGACGGCGGCGGGCTCGACGTAGATGCCCTTACACAGGCGCACGTCGGGCTTCAGCTCGGCGAGCGCGTGGACGTCGTCGAGCGTGCGCCGCAGCCGGGACTGGAGCACGATGCCGACGTTGGCGTGGCCGGCGGCCCGCAGGTCGCGGTAGAGCGCGAGCGTGGCATCGATCGTCGCCGACGCCTCCATGTCGATGCGGAGGAAGCGACCGGCGGCGGCGGCAGCGCGGGCGAGCTCCTCGAGGCTGGCGCGGCAGAGGCCCGCGTCGAAGCCGAGGCCGACGGCGGTCGGCTTGACCGAGATGCCGGAGGGCAGGTCGCCCGCCTGCAGCGCGGCGAGCGCGGCCCGGTACTCGGCGACGGTGACGGCGACCTCCTCGCGGGTGCGCGCCTCCTCGCCGAGCACGTCGAGCGTCGCGCGCTTGCCGATCGCGGCCAGACGCCCGACGAGGCCGATCGCGTCGGCCAGCTGCTCGCCGGCGATGTAGCGGCCGGCGACGTGCCCGACCACTTGCCGCGGCACGACCGGCAGCACGGCGGGCAGCACGCGGGCGACGGCACGGTCGAACAGGCCCACGGCGCTACCGCAGGAAGCCCTGGCGGGCTGCCGAGACGAGCGCCACCGCCTCGGGGAACAGCACGCGCATCGCATCGCGCAGGGCGGCGATCTGCTCGTCGGGCGACCCGGTCGGGGTGACCTGCTCGAGCGCGGCGGCGGTGAGCTGCACCGCGGTGTTGAGGGTCAGCGTCGAGAAGTGCTCCTTCTGCGACTCCTGCACGGTCTCCGCCTGCTGCTCGGCGAACTCGCGCAGGCCGCGGATGAGGTCCTCGGGATCGCCTCCGAACGGGAAGCCAAAGCCACCTTCCATGCGTCCTCCTTGTGCCTGCCGGGCCAGGCCCGGCGGGTCGGCGTGCTCTACGCGGCCCCGCGTGCTGCGGCGAGGGCGCGTCCTGCAATCACCATAGCCAAGTGCCGCTTGTACGCCGCCGAGCCCGAGAGGTCACCGCTCGGCTCCAGCGCCGCGGCGGCCGCCTCGATGCCGCCCTCCGCCCGCACCGGGGTCGAGCCGACACCCGTCCAGACGACGGTCTCCGCCCCGTTGCGGACGACCGCTGCGGCGCCGACGATCGCCCAGTCCTGGCGGCGTCGGCTGAACTTGACGTAGGCGGTGCCGGCGCCGTCGGTGGGCGCGACGCGAACCTCGACGAGCAGCTCGTCGGGGCGCAGGGCCGTCTGTAGGAAGCCCTGGAAAAAGTCGCGCGCGGCGATCGTGCGGCGGCCACCGGGCCCCTGCGCGACCAGCTCGGCGTCGAGCGCCACCATCGTGGCGGGCAGGTCGGCATTGGGGTCGGCGTGGGCGAGCGAGCCGCCGATGGTGCCGCGGTGGCGCACCTGGATGTCACCCACCTCGGCGGCGACCTGAGCCACGAGCGGGCAGCGCCGCCGCAGCAGGTCGCTCTCGACGAGGTCGCAGTGCCGGGTGAGCGCGCCGATCGCGATCGCGCCGCCGTCCTCGCGGACGTAGCCGAGCCCGGGGATGCGCGCGATGTCGACGAGCACGCCCGGGGAGGCGAGCCGCAGCTTCATCAGCGGCAGCAGCGAGTGGCCGCCGGCGATCAGCTTGGCCTCGTCGCCGTGCCGGGCGAGCAGGGCGAGCGCGTCCTCGACGCTGGCGGCGCGCTCGTACTCGAAGCCTGCGGGGATCACCGTGCACCTCCGTTCAGCGCGGCCCACACCCGGGCGGGCTGGAGCGGCATGTCGAGATGGTCGAGGTCGAGCGCGTTGCACACGGCGTTGACGACCACGGCGCTCGCGGCGATCGTGCCCGCCTCCCCGACGCCCTTCGCGCCGAGCGGGTTTACCGGTGTCGGCGTGACGGTGCGCGCGGTCTGGATGTGCGGCATTTCCGCCGCGCTCGGGATCATGTAGTCGACGAGGCCGACCGTCAGCGGCTGGCCCTCCTCGTCGAACACCGTCTCCTCGAACAGCGCCTGCGCGATGCCCTGCACGACGCCGCCGTGCACCTGCCCGTCCACGATCATCGGGTTGACGACGTTGCCGCAGTCGTCCACGGCGAGGTAGCGCAGGATCTCGACCTTCCCCGTCTCCTCGTCCACGGCCACCTCACAGAGGTGCGTGCCGAACGGGAAGGTCATGTTGGGCGGGTCGAAGAAGGTCGTCTCGTCGAAGCCGGGCTCGACGCCCTCGGGCATGTCGTGGGCGATCCAGCCGGCCCAGGCAGCCTCCTGGATCGTCATGCCGCGGTCGGGCGAGCCCTTGACGAAGAACCGCCCGTCCTCGAACTCGACGTCCTCGGGGGCCGCCTCCAGCAGGTGCGCCGTGATCTTGCGGGCCTTCTCCTTGATGCGCTCGGCGGCGTTCCAGACGGCGGTGCCACCAACGGCCAGCGAGCGCGAGCCGTAGGTGCCGAGCCCGTACGGCGCGAACGCGGTGTCGCCGTGGATCACCTCGACGTCGTCGAACGGGATGCCGAGACGGCTCTCGATGATCTGCGACCAGGAGGTGGCGTGGCCCTGCCCGTGCGGCGAGGTGCCGGTGATGACCGTCGCCTTGCCCGTCGGGTGGAGCCGTACCGTCGCCGACTCCCAGCCGGGGGAGGTGATGCCGCTCGCCTTCATGACGGCGCTCGGCCCGATGCCGCAGACCTCGACCCACGAGCAGAGCCCGGTGCCGACGCGCCTGCCGGCCGCCAGCGCCTGCTCGCGCGCCGCGACCGCCGAGGTGTCGAGGGCCCACAGGCGCAGCGCCTCGTCGAGGGTCGCCGCGTAGTCGCCGGAGTCGTAGACCATGCCGGTGAGCGTGGTGTAGGGGAACTCGCCGATGAAGTTGCGCCG
>JANXXF010000460.1 GCA_025350775.1 Actinomycetes bacterium | reverse complement strand
ACGCCGCAGGCCTGCTTGGTGCAGCCGGGCGTGTCGTCGCGCGGGTAGAAGTAGACGACGACCTGCTTGCCCTTCAGTCCGGACAGCGAGACGGTGGCGCCGCCGTCGTCGAGCAGGCTGAACGCGGGGGCGGGGGAGCCGACGGTGAGCATCCGGCGAGGCTAGCAGCGGCACCGCTCGCCTGTTCGCTACCCTCGCTCCGTGCTCAACGCGCACCACATCGTCGCGTACCTGGTGATCGTCGTCTCCGTGCTCTCGGCCGGCTTCGGCTTCTTCGTCGCCTGGCGGCGGCGCAAGCCCGGGCACCTGCTGACGCAGCTCGTGGCCGCCGGGCAGACGCTCGTGGTCGCGCAGGTGGCGATGGGCCTGATCCTGCTGTCGCAGCACCATCGCGCCGCCGACCGGCTGCACTACCTCTACGGCTCGCTGTCGCTGGCCGCCATGCTCGCGCCCTGGCTGTACGCGCCCAGCGAGCCGCGCAAGCGGCTGCTGTGGTTTGCGGGGTCGAGCCTCGTGGCGGCCCTGCTCGCAGGGCGCGCCTACATGAGCGCGACGGCGTGACGGGCACCCTCGACACCCGGGGCGCCGCGTGAGGCTCTGGCGCGAGCTCAACCCGACGTTGCGCGGCTTCTTCATCCTCGCGCTGATCGCCGGCGCGATCACGGCGGCCTCCGGCGAGCGGGCGCTATTCGCGCTATTCGTGCTGATGCGCATCGCGTTCCTGCTGGCGCTGGTCTGGTTCGCCTACACGCTGTGGCGCAACCACCGCTCCGAGATCAACGTGTGGCCGCTGCGGGCCCGCGCCGTCTTCTACGGTGCCGCGCTGCTGCTCGTCGCCGACCTGCTCGTCTACTTCTTCCGGCACGTCGCCGGGCCCGACGCGCTCGCGTTCTTCCTCGTGCTGGGCGGCTGCGGCTACGCGCTGTGGCGCGTGTGGCGCGACCAGCACACGTACTCGTAGCCCGAGGCGCCCCGGCGGCGGCCCGCGGCCGGGACTGCGCTACTCGGCGGCGGCGTGCTCCTCGGCGGCGGCGGTCTGCCGCACCGAGGTGACCGCCCCGTCGAGCAGGTCGAGCGCGGTGCGGTGCGTGCAGTGCGTGCCCACGAAGATCGGCGTGTCGCGCTCGGTGTACTTGCTCGCCTCGGTCTCGCGCAGGCGCTGCATCAGGTGCATGAAGTCGGCCGGCTCCTCGCACTCGAAGACCGTCATGAACTCCTGGTCGTCGATCCCGAACGAGTAGGTCGTGTGGTTCGTGATCGTCACCCACTGCGAGCCGACCTCGGCGTGCTCGCGCATCGCCAGGCCGCGCTCCTGCAGCGGCAGCGCGTACCAGGGGCGGATCTTCACGAACGGGTAGACGACGACGTACTCGGCGCCACGCGGGGTGATGCGGCCCATCCGCTTCGCCCTCGACTGCTTCTCGAAGTACTGCGACGACTTGGTGGTCGCGAGGTACGAGTACGGCGTGGAGAGCCAGCCGGCGAGTGGCGTCGCGTTGAGCGCCGCGCCCAGCTCGATCAGATCCTGGTAGCGCTCGGTAATCTTCCAGAGGAAGAAGTCGGTGTCGGGACGCACGCCGGTGACCGTGTACGACTCGAGCCACTCGAAGCGGGCGCCGTGCTGGTCGAGCACATCGACCCAGGCCTCCTTGTGTGCCGCGCGCTCCTCGGCCGGGAGCCGGCGCCAGGCCGGGTCGATCTTGTAGTAGGTGTACGCGACGTACTGCCCGACCAGCTGGTGCTCGTCCATGCCGATGATGCTAGCGGGCGGGTTTCTTCACCGGAGCCGGATACGTGAACACGGCGCTCGTGACGGTGGCCGGGGTGCCCGTGTTGACCGGCGCCGTCGCCGTCAGGGTCAGCCGGTACTGCGCCTTCGCCACGAGGCGCGGCGGAAAGCTGACGGTTTTCGGGTCGTCGGCGCGGGCGATGCCGCGGGTGACGAGGGTCGTCGAGTGCGTGGCTGCGCGCTCCAGCCTGGCGGAGTAGATGCAGTCGACGTCGCAGGTGAGCAGCAGCGACAGCACCGGGCCGGCGAGCGCTGTCCTCTTCGGCCAGGCCACTGCCGGCTGCGGCGACAGCGCCAGCCCGGGGCACTTGGCGATGACGCCGCCGTGCGCATCGCGAGCGGCGGCCTTCACACCGCTGAGGCTCGCCTTCGCGGTGCCGTCCGCGTAGTAGACCCCCGACTGCCAGCCGGTCAGCGCCGGCTCGTCCACGAGGTGGAAGAGCAGGATGGTGTCCACCGTCGGCTGGCAGAACGCCATCTGCATCGCCAGGCGGTACGCGGAGGCCTGCGTGGCCTCGTCCACCGGCTTCGTCGTGGCGGGCTCGGCGCCGGCGTAGAGGGCCGCTTTCTCCGGCGGGATCACCGTGTCGACGCCGAACTCGTCGTAGACGATCGGTATCGCCGAGCCGGGCTGCGCAGTGCCGTCGAACGCCTTGCCCAGCAGAGCGACGAGCTTGGGGTAGTCGGCGACGCCGATCGTCGTCGAGTTCGGGTGCACGAAGCCGGGCGACTGGCTCGAGTTGTCGGGGTACGGGTGGAAGGCGAACGCGTCCATGATCGGCGTGCTGCGGCCCGAGGCACGGTAGGCGGTGCCCATGTCCGGGATGAACGTCGTCGGCGAGTGGGTGTCGCGGCCCGTGTTCGGGCGGTCGACGCCGCGGGGCGAGACGGCGCCGCCGATCACCCGGACCGACGGCCGCACCGCCTTCAACGCGTCGTACGTCTGGGCGAGCAGGGCGACGTACGCGGGCGCGGCGGCGTCGCTGCCGTCGGGGTTGAACTGCGGCAGCCAGAAGCGGTTGAGGTTCGGCTCGTTGCCGACGATGACATCGCCGAAGTCAGGCACCTCTCGGACGATCGCCGCGGCGTAGCTCGCGAAATCCGCGCGCGCCGCGTCGTCGAGCGGAGTCTGGCTGCTGCCCGACGGGTAGACCGAGAGGAAGAGGCGGATGCCGACGAGGCTGGCTGCTGCGCCGACGTTGCGCAACTGGGCCAGCTCGACGGCGGGCGGCGAGGTGAGGCCGAGCGTCCACTGCGAGGTGATGCGGAGTGCCTGGAAGCCGACGAGCCGCGCGAGCTCGATCTCGGCCTTGGCCTGGACGAGGGTGGGCTGCCTGACGATGTCCTCGGCGGCACCGATGGTCAGCGACGGGCCGGCGGCCCGGGCGGCAGGCGCCACGGCGAGCGCCGCGAGCAGCACGAGCAGGATCCGCTTCACAGGACGAGGATAGACGGGCGCTAGGCTGGTGGCATGGCTCTGGACACCCCACCGGCCGTTGCCGCCGCGCTCAAGCGGCTGCCCGCCGGGCCGGGCGTCTACCTGTTCCGCGACGCGGCCGGCGAGCTGCTCTACATCGGCAAGGCGAAGTCGCTGCGGGCCCGTGTGCGGACGTACTTCAGCGGCGGCGATGGCCGGCCCGGCATCGCGCGCATGCTCGACCGTATCGCCGACGTCGAGGTGATCGTCACCGGCTCCGAGGCCGAGGCGCTGCATCTCGAGCAGAACCTCGTCAAGCGGCATCGCCCCCTCTTCAACGTCCGCCTGCGCGACGACAAGTCGTTCCCCTACATCGCGGTGACGGTCGCCGACGACTTCCCGCGGGTGATGTTCACGCGGGAGCGTCACCGGCGCGGCGTCGTCTACTTCGGCCCCTACGCGAACGCCCGCAGCGTGCGCGAGACGCTCGACACGCTCAATCGCGTCTTCCAGTACCGGCCCTGCGAGGGGCCGAAGCCGGGGCGGCACTCGGGCGTGCCGTGCCTCGACTTCCACATCGAGCGCTGCCTGGCGCCGTGCATCGGCGCGATCTCGAAGGAGGAGTACCGCGCGCTGATCGACGGTGTGATCGACTTCCTGGCCGGGGAGACGGGGAAGATCCAGCGTGACCTGGAGCGCAAGATGGCGGAGGCGGCGAGGACGGAGCGCTACGAGGACGCGGCCCGCTACCGCAACCGCCTGTTCGCGATCCGCACGCTCGCCGAGCGGCAGGGCGCCGACAAGGCGTCGGTCGGCACCGCCGACGTGATCGGCCTGGCCGCGGAGGGGGAGCGGGCCGCGGTTCAGGTGTTCCTGCTGCGCGACGGCAAGCTCGTCGATCGCTACTCCTTCCACCTGGAGAACGTCGAGGGGCACGACGACGCGACGCTGCTGGAGGCGTTCTGCCTGGAGTACTACGGCGCCGCCCCGTCGATCCCGCCGCAGATCGTCATGCCGCCGCGGGTCGGCGACACGGCTGCGCTGGCGGAGTTCCTCTCCGGGCTGCGTGGCTCCGCGGTGGAGGTGCGCCTGCCGGAGCGCGGCGAG
>JANXXF010000451.1 GCA_025350775.1 Actinomycetes bacterium | reverse complement strand
GTGCGGGCGCCGGCCGCGGCGCGCCCTACGAGGTGATGCTCCAGCGCCGCAGCGCCACGCTCAAGTTCTTCCCCGGCGCCCACGTCTTCCCGGGCGGGCGCGTCGACGCCGCCGATCGCTTCGCCGACGCCGCCGCCTGCTGCGACGGGCTCGCCGAGGCGCCACGCTTCCCCCACCTCGGCGCCGACGGAGAGCTCGCCTGCCGGATCGCTGCCGCCCGCGAGCTGCTCGAGGAGGCCGGGGTGCTGCTCGCGCGGCGGGACGGCCGCTGGGCGACGGCCGAGGAGGCGACCGCGCTGCGCGGCCTGCTCGACGCGGGGGAGGCGTTCGAGGAGCTCGTCCTGGAGGGCGGCTGGCGCCTCGCGCTCGGCGACCTCGTGCCCTTCGCCCGCATGGTCACCCCCGCCGTCGAGCCGAAGCGCTTCGACACGCACTTCTTTCTGGCCGAGCTGCCGGCAGGGCAGGAAGCACGCTCGGACGAGGTCGAAGCCGACGACCTCGTGTGGATCTCGCCGCCCGAGGCCGTCGCGGGCAGCATGGGCGGTGCCGTCAATCTGGTGCCGCCGACGTGGGTGACGCTGCTGCAGCTGTCGCCGTTCGACTCGGTCGCGGCGCTGCTCACCTGGGGCCGCACGCGCCCGATCGTGCGCGTCGAGCCGGGCACGTTCGCGCACGGCGACGAGCATCGGCTTACCTTCCCGGCCGCGGCCATTCTGCCGCCCGTCGACGGCGTCGAGGCGACCGGCGACCTGCACTTCTCGTTCCACCAGAGCCGCGGCTGGCGCTTCGACTCGTCCGCCGGCTGAGCGGCCCCACCCGCTCCCGCCCTTGCCCGGGCGATCCGACCGGCATCGCCCGGCCGCTGATTCGCTCCGTTACTTCTCTTTGTGAAGCCACTTTGACAAGTGAAGTAACACGGATTACATTCGGACTCCACCGACGCACGCCGAGGAGTCCCGAAATGCCAATTCTCGAAGAAGTTCTTGCTGCGAACGGCACCTACGCCTCGGCGTTCGGCGCGAAAGGCGAGCTCGCCATGCCACCCGCGCGGCAGTTCGCGATCCTCACGTGCATGGACGCGCGCCTCGATCCTGCGAAATACGCGGGCCTGAGCGAAGGCGACGCCCACGTCATCCGCAACGCCGGTGGCCGCGCCAGCGACGATGCGATCCGCTCGCTGGTGATCTCGTACAAGCTGCTCGGCACGCGCGAGTGGTTCGTGATCCACCACACCAACTGCGGGATGGAGTTCTTCACCGACGACGCGATGCGCGGGCTGCTCGGCCAGAGCCTTGACACCGCGGCACTCGGTGCCGACGGGTTCTACGACGTCGGCACGGGGCCCGGCTCGTCCGAGGGCAAGTACATCGACTGGCTCACGATCTCGAACCAGGAGCAGAGCGTGCTCGAGGACGTCACCCGGATCCGCGCGCACCCGCTCGTGCCGGCCAGGATCCCGATCTACGGCTACATCTACGACGTCACGAGCGGGCGGCTCGTCGAGGTCTCTGCAGCGACGAAGGCCGGCCGGGCTGCCTAGCCGGCTGCCGTGACCGCCGCGACCGTCGCGGCCACCGGCGCCCCGCCTGCGAAGATGCCGCCGTGATCGACTCCTACGGCCTGCTGCTCGGGATCGGCGCCGCAATCGCCTGCGGGCTGATGGCGCTGCTCTGGCTGCTTCAGGTGCGCATCCGCGACGCCAGCCACGTCGACGTCGGCTGGGCAGGCGGCCTCGCCATCCTCGCCGTCGTCTACGCCATCCTCGCGCCCGGCGACCCGGCTCACCGCGTGCTCGTCGCCGTGCTCGGCGGCCTCTGGGGAACGCGGCTCGCGCTCTATCTCCTGCTCAGCCGCGTCATCGGCAAGGAGGAAGACGGCCGCTACCAGACGCTGCGCGCGAAGTGGGGCGACGGCGCCAACGCGCGCTTCTTCGTCTTCTTCCAGGCCCAGGCCGGCTTCGTCATCGTGTTCTCGATCCCGTTCGCGCTGATCGTCTTCGACCGCTCCCACGGGCTCGGCCTGCTCGAGTGGATCGGAGCGGCGCTGTGGGTCGTCGCCGTGTCGGGCGAGCTGCTGGCCGACTGGCAGCTGTCACGCTGGCGCAAGGATCCGGCGAACCGCGGCAAGACGGCGCGCACCGGCCTCTGGAACCACTCGCGACACCCGAACTACTTCTGCGAGTGGCTGAACTGGGTCGCCTTCCTGCTGATCGCGCTGACGGCGCCGCACGGCTGGATCGCCGTCGAGGCGCCGGCGTTCCTGCTCTTCCTGCTGTTCAAGGTCACGGGCATCCCGGCCACCGAGGGGCAGGCGGTGAAGTCGCGGGCCGACTACGCGGACTACCAGCGCGAGGTGAGCGTGTTCGTGCCGTGGTTTCCGAAGAAGCCGCGCGGATGAGCCTCGGGCAGCGTCTCGGCGAGCGCGCGCTTGCGGCCGGCGTCGTGCCGGACACGCTGCTGCGCGCCGCGATCCGCTTCAACTGCCGCACCCGCCTCGCCCGTGAGACGAAGCCGACGGCCGAGGAGGAGCAGGACGCGCTGCGCCGCTTCCTCGCCGAGAGCCGCCGAGCCGCCATCGCGCCACTGCCCGAGAAGGCGAACGAGCAACACTACGAGGTGCCGCCCGCCTTCTTCGAGGCCGTGCTCGGCCCCCGGCTGAAGTACTCGTGCTGCTACTGGCCCGCCGGCGTGACGACGCTCGCACAGGCCGAGGAGACGATGCTCGAGCTCACCTGCGGCCGCGCGCAGCTGGAGGACGGGATGACGGTGCTCGACCTCGGCTGCGGCTGGGGCTCGCTGACGCTGTGGATTGCCGAGCGCTACCCGAGCTGCCGAGTCACCGGGGTCTCGAACTCGGCGCCGCAGCGCGACTACATCCTCGCGCGCGCCCACGAGCGCGGGCTCACCAACGTCGAGGTCGTCACCGCCGACGCGAACGTGCTGGAGCTGCCGGCCGCACGCTTCGACCGCGTCCTCTCGATCGAGCTGCTGGAGCACGTCCGCAACCACGAGGCGCTGCTGGCCCGCGTCGCCGGCTGGCTGCGTCCGGGCGGGCGGCTCTTCGTCCACGTCTTCAGCCACCGCACGCTCGCCTACCCGTACGTCGACTCCTGGCTCGCGCAGCGGTTCTTCAGCGGCGGGATCATGCCGTCGCACGACCTGCTGCTGCACTACCAGCGCGACCTGGTGCTGCTCGACCGCTGGGCCGTCGACGGCACCCACTACGAGCGCACCGCCAACGCCTGGCTCGACAAGCTCGACGCCCACCGCGACGCGGCCCTGGCGGCCCTCGCAGCTCCCGGCAGTGCAGGCGGCAAGCGCGCTGCGGCCCGGCAGCTCGCCACCTGGCGGCTCTTCTTCATGGCCTGCGCCGAGCTCTGGGGCTATCGCGGCGGCCGCGAGTGGCTCGTCTCGCACTACCTGTTCGAGCCGCGTTGAGCGGCGGCGCCCCTCGGCTCCACCCCGCGTCTGATTCAATCGAGCTGTGACCGCGCTCTACCGCAAGTACCGCCCGCAGGACTTCACCGAGGTGGTCGGGCAGGAGGCGGTCGTCCGCACGCTCACAAATGCGATCAACGCGAGCCAGGTGCGGCAGGCGTACCTCTTCGCCGGCCCGCGCGGCACCGGCAAGACCTCGCTCGCGCGCATCCTCGCCAAGTCGCTGAACTGCCAGCACGGACCCACCGCCAGCCCCGACGGCACCTGTAACTCGTGCCGCACGATCGCCACCGGCACGTCGCTCGACGTCGTCGAGATGGATGCCGCCTCGCAGCGCGGCATCGACGACATCCGCGAGATCCGCGAGCGCGCCGTGCTGCAGCCGGTCGAGGGGCGGTACAAGATCTACATCCTCGACGAGGCGCACCAGCTCACCGACGCCGCCTGGAACGCGCTCCTGAAGCTGATCGAGGAGCCGCCGCCCCATCTCGTCTTCGTCTTCTGCACGACCGAGGCCAGCAAGGTGCTGGTCACAGTCCGCTCGCGCTGCCAGGTGTTCGCGTTCCAGCGGCCGCGCCACGCCGAGCTCGTGCAGCTGCTACGGCGTGTCTGCGACGGCGAGGGCATCGACGCCCCCGACGGCGCGCTCACGCAGATCGCCCGCGCGGCCCGCGGCAGCTTCCGCGACGCCGTCTCGACGCTCGACCAGCTTGCAGCCGCCACCGGCTCGAAGATCACCGTCCAGGCGGTGCTCCAGCTCCTCGGCACCGTCGAGGAGGAGGCTCTCTTCCGGATGATCGACCTCGTCATCGACCGCGACACGGCGGGCGCGCTCACCTTCATCGAGGAGCTGTCCGACCAGGGGCAGGATCTCGGCCGGCTCGTCGGCGACCTGCTCGAGCACTTGCGCCACCTGATGCTGGTGCAGCACATGGGCGAGGTGCCGGAGTCGCTGCCGATGACCGAGGAGGCTCACGACCGGCTGCGCTCACAGGTGCCGGCCGGCTGGGGCGGC
>JANXXF010000420.1 GCA_025350775.1 Actinomycetes bacterium | reverse complement strand
TCGAAGCTTGCCATCACGACATCGTGCTCTGCGAAGCGGCGGCGCGGCGCCGCGATCTCGACGATCAGATGGCCGAAGCGGGCCCGGATGCGGGCCGGCTCGTCGGCCCGGCGCAGGCCGAGCAGGAAGAGTAGGCCGACGCCGAGGGCGCCGGCGAGCGCCGCCAGCCCGAGCACCGTCGCGAGCCGGCGTGCCGACTGCACCTCCAGCTTTGCACCGAGCACCGAGAGCGTGTTCGCCACCCGCCGCTTCGTCGCAGGCCCGTCCTGGGCGCGCTGGAGCTCCCCCTCGGGGTTCGCCCCCGGCGGTGGCAGGGTCAGCTTGTAGCGGTCGAGGTTGAGCTGCAGCGGCGGCGAGAACGCATCCTTGACGGCCGTGCCGCCGACCTGGCCGGAGAGCGTGACCTGAGGCCGGATCGTGATCGTGTACGTGTCGGGCACCTGGCCGGTGACTGCTTCGACCCGGGTCGCGAGCGCTCGCAGGGCGGCCAGCTGGAGGATGCCGGTGATCGTGACCCGGTCGCCGGAGAACGCGGTCGTCACGGCGAGTGGGAAGGTACGCGACCAGCCGCTGCCGTTGGCCATCTCGGCGGCCAGGCTCGTCGTGCCGAACAGGGTATGCGACGCTGTGGTGGCGACCTCGTAGGCGAAGCTGACGCGCAGGCTACGGACGACCTGCACGTAGGCTGGCTGCCCGGTCGTGAGCCTGCCGTTCTCGTACACCGGGCCGGCCGGAACCTGGGCCTCGTAGGCGAAGACGCCCTGTTGCGCGTAGAGCGCCGGCCCGTGGCCGAGCCGCGTCGGCGACCTGCCGTACGACAGTGCCGCGAGCAGCGCGCAGGCAAGCGCGACGACGCCAAGGATGCCTCCCATGACCTGCGCCACCTGGCCGGGCACCGGCCCCGGGTGCACGTGGTGGGCGTGCGTTGCCGTGCTCCTGCCGGGCGGCGTCGCGCCGCCGTCACGCCGCCGCCGCTGGCGCCGCTGAGCCTTGAGGCCGGTGCCGAGCAGCGAGAGCAGCGCGACCGCGCCCGTGAGGAGGGCTGCGTGCAGCGGCGCGCCCAGCCAGCCGGTGACCTTGCCGGCGCCGCCAACCTTGAACCAGAGCTTGCCAACCACGTCGGCCCGCGTGGGCTGAAACGTGTCGATGAACGCGTTGTTGTCGCCCTTCATCACCAAGCGGTCGCCGTCGATCCGGATGATCCGGTGCAGCACGTGCTGTTTGAGATCGCGGTTGTTGTAGAGCACCGCATCGCCGACGACGGGCGTGCCGCCCTTGCGCACGACGATCAGGTCGCCCTTGTGGAGCTTCGGCTGCATGCTCGTCCCGTAGGTGAAGCTGTAGACCGTGCTGCCGCCGAGCGTGGTCGGCGCAAGGTAGATGAAGGCGAGAGCGAGCATGATCGCGCTCACCAGCGCGACCAGGATGGGGAGTGGGCGGAGGCGGTGTCTCATCGGCCTGTGCCGCTCATGTCATCGGCAGCATGCATGACTTCCTTCATTCCGGGGCTGGGCATCGACCGTATTGTCGTGGTCGCCGAGCGGAAACCCGAACGCGATTTGGTATGAAGCACGTATGAAGGCGACGCGCGTACTGGTGATCGACGACGAGGAGGACATCCGGCTGCTCGTCACAGCGCTGCTGCGGCGTGCAGGCTACGAGGTGCTCGAAGCCGCTGACGGCCGGGCGGGGCTGCGGCTCCTGCACGAGTCGGTGCCCGATCTGGTGATGCTCGACGTGAGCATGCCCGTCCTCGACGGCTGGCAGACGCTGGAGCGGATCCGTGACCTCTCGGACGTCCCGGTCATCATGCTGACCGCCCGCGACGGCGAGCTCGAGAAGGTACGTGGCCTCAAGGCCGGTGCCGACGACTACGTCACCAAGCCGTTCGGCCGCCAGGAGCTGCTGGCCCGCGTCGAGGCGCTGCTGCGCCGCGGATCCGACCCCGTGGTGGTCGCGGACTACGACGACGGCGTCGTGGCGATCGAGGTGGCGCAGCGGCGCGTGCTCGTCCGCGGCGAGGAGGTGCAGCTCACCCCGCTCGAGTTCAAGCTGCTCTCGGCGCTCGTGCGCAACTCCGATCAGGTGCTCGACCACGAGCGGCTGCTCGAGCAGGTCTGGGGCGATGCGCACGCGGTCTCGCGCGACCAGGTCAAGCTCTACGTCGGCTACCTGCGCAGGAAGCTTTCGCCGGACGATCCCCAGGCGTTTCCGATCGAGACCGTGCGCGGGTTCGGCTACCGCTATCTCAAGCCTCCCAGGGCGTAGTCCGCAGCGGGGCGCCGGGGCGAGCGACGGCGAGTGGCGCGGCGCGGCGGTCGGGCCGGCGCGGCCCGTGTGGCCGCTACGCCTCGAGCACGACGAGCGGGATGTCCATCTCGTCGGGCGTCAGGCCCCCGTGCTGCCCCAGGAAGCGCTGCTCGAAGCGGCCCGGCTCATGCCAGTAGACGGCCTCGCCGTGCAGCGGCAAGACGACCACCTCGGCGAGTCGTGCCAGCAGCCGCTCCGACGGTGACGGGCCGAAGAGGCCGCCGGCGGCGAGGTCGGCGGTCAGGTGCGCCTCGGCGATGCCCTGGAGCCGCTGGGCGAGCCCGTCCCGGACCGCCTCGGCCTGGCCCGGCAGGGTGTGCAGAAAGAGGTCGCGGCAGGAGCCGGCCGGCGCGAGTGGCTTTCCATCTGCGCCGCTGCGCAGCAGCCCTGACAGCTCTGGCCAAAGCTGGTTGACGTAGACGGTCGCCTCGGGTGAGACGGGCGCCATCCCGTGGTCGGCCGTCAGCAGCACGACCGTCCCGGCGGGCAGGCGGCCGACTGCCTCGTCGAGCAGGTCGAGCGTCCACTCGATCGCCTCGTCGACGAACGCGTGATCGGGCCCGTGCTGGTGCATCAGCTCGTCGACGTGCGGCAGGTAGACGTTCGCGAACAGCCGAGGCTCCCGGGTTGCCGCGGCGACGAGCTGCTCGAACGCCTCGTCGATCGTGCTGAAGCCGGCCAGCGTCGCCTCTGCCGCGAGCAGGGCGGTCGGGGCGACGTGGGCGGTGGCAGGCAGTGGGTTGAACGCCGACGGCTGGATGACGACCGGCGCCACGTCCGCCGCCCCGAGGCGGCGATAGAACGGCGACCCGTCCGGGAACACCGCCCGCAGCGGCAGGCCGACGGCGCCGAGCGTGCCTCGCTCCCGATCGCCCGCGAAGGCGAACAGCAGTGGTGCGATCAGGCGGTCGAGCGTCGGCTCGAGCACGAACCACTCGTAGACGCCGTGCTCGGCCAGCGGCAGCCCCGTGTGAATGGTCGTCACGTGCGCTGCCGTCGTCGAGGGGAACTGGCTGGTGATGCGCTCCACCGTCCGGGCGCGGCGGAACAGCGGGTGGTCGCCGTGGCGCTCGAGGAACCGCCAGCCGAAGGCGTCGAAGTAGACCAGGGCGACGCGGTCGGCGCGGGCGGGCAGGCCGAACGCAGGGTGGTCGAGCGCCGGCCCGTGCGCGGAGCCGGTGAGGAGGGCCTCAACGGTGCCGGGGAGCGCGTCGAAGCAGCGGCCACCGGAGTCGGGCACCCGCCAGTGCTGCGCGAGCGGCATGCCCCAGAGACTAGTCGCCGCGGACGACCTCGTGGATTCTGCGGGCGAGATCGCCTCGACGAACCGACTTGCGGAGGTACAGGTCGGCGCCCGCCGCGAGGGCCTGGCGACGCTCGCTGTCGCGGACGCTCGCCGTCAGGATGACCACCTTCAGGCCGGCGGTCGCCGGGTCGGCGCGCAGGGCGCGGGTGGTCTGGTAGCCGTCGAGCTTCGGCATCCGCACGTCGACGACCACGACCGCGGGGAGGTGCTGGCGGGCAAGGCGAAGCGCCTCCTCGCCGT
>JANXXF010000408.1 GCA_025350775.1 Actinomycetes bacterium | reverse complement strand
CACAGCCTGCGCTTCTGGTTCTTCAACCGGTACGGCGTCCGCTCACTCTCGCCGCAATGCGGGCACACCGGACCGTCCGGCCACCGCACCGACTCCAAATACTCGGCAGCAGCAACCGGATCAGTGAACCGGGCATCCGTGAGAGCGAGGGACAGATCATCCATGCACCCAACCTACAACCCAACACTGGGTTTGTCAAGTAAATAATCCCGAACAATCATTATAACCACGCGTTGTTCGCAACGACGAGCGGGCCGGCGGGCCGGCGCCCGCCCGTCAGGCGACGGTGGTGAACAGCGAGACGACCGGCGCCGCGTCGAACTCGGCGCCGAACGCCGCCACGAACGCCTGGATGTGCGGCGTTGCCATGTGCCGGTCGAGCGCGGCCTGGTCGGCCCACTTCTCGTAGACGACGAACAGGCCGGGCGCGTCGTGCGACTGGTTGAACTCGTAGAACGAGCAGCCGGCCTCGGCGCGCGTCGCCGCGACGAGCGGGCCGAGAGCCGCGAGGACGCGCGGGACGGCGGCCTCCTTGATCGAGATGCGAGCGACGACGGTGAGCACGGCCATGACCTCCAGGTGGGACGGGGCAGTACGGCGAACCTACTAGAGTTGCCGGTGGTGCGCGTCTGGATCGACATCACGAACTCGCCGCACGTGCCGTTCTTCCGGCCGCTGGTGCACCTGCTGCGCGAGCGCGGCGCCGAGGTGTCGATCACCTCCCGCGAGTACGCGCAGACGCTCCAGCTACTCGCCGCCGCGGAGCTCGACGCCCAGGTGATCGGCGCGCACGGCGGTCGCTCCGCCGCCGGGAAGGCGCAGGCGCTCGTATCGCGGCTCCCTGCTCTCATCCGCTTCGGCCGCGCGGGCCGCTTCGATATCGCGCTCACGCACGGCTCGCACGAGCTGATGTTGGCCGCGCGCACCCTCGGGATCCCCGGCACCACCGCGTTCGACTACGAGTACGCGTGGCTCCAGCACCAGCTCGGCTGCCGCGCCGCGCGCAGCGTCGTCGTTCCCGCTGCGATCCCGCCCGAGCGGCTCGCCCCGTACGGCGTCCGCGCCGGCAGCGGCAAGCTGGCCCGCTACGAGGGCCTCAAGGAGGAGTACTACCTGGCCGGCTTCGAGCCCGACCCGGCGGTGCCCGCCGCCCTGGGCATCGACCCGGCCCGCGTGGTCGTGGTGGTGCGCACGCCGCCGGACGTGTCGCTCTACCACCGGCACGGCAACCCGCTGTTCCCGCGGGTGCTGGAGCGGCTCGGCAGCGATCCGGCGGTGCAGGCCGTCGTGCTGCCGCGCACCGACGAGCAGCGCGCGGCGATCCGCGCACTGGGGCTGCCGTCGCTGATCGTGCCGGAGCGAGCGGTAGATGCGCAGAGCCTGATCGCGGTGGCCGACCTGGTGGTGTCGGCCGGCGGGACGATGAACCGTGAGGCGGTGGCGCTGGGGGCACCGGTGGTGTCGCTGTTCGGCGGGCGGCTCGGCGGCGTCGACGAGGCACTGATCCGCGAGGGGCGGCTGCGGCCGCTCGTCTCGGCCGCTGCGCTGGAGCTGCGCAAGCGCGCAACGGGGGCAGGCGTAGCGGAGCGCGTGCGCCGCGACCCCGCGGTGATGCTGGAGCTGCTGCTGTCGCCGCTGCGCTGCGGAGGCGGCCGCGACGACCTCATGGCGCGGCGCTAGGCCGAGACGCTACGCCGAGCCGCTACGCCGAGGCGCCAACCCGCCCGGCGAGCACGTCGAGCACCTCGGCGCCGTAGCGCTCGAGCTTGGCCGGCCCGATGCCGCTGATGCCGGCCAGCTCGCCGAGGGTGGACGGCCGCTGCTGCGCGAGCTCCAGCAAGGTGCGGTCGGGAAACACGACGTAGGCCGGCACCGCGTCGAGCCGGGCGCGGGCGAGCCGCCACGTGCGCAGCGCGGTGCCCAGCGGCGAGTCGAGCAGCTCGCGCTCGCCGTCGCTGCGCCCGGCAGTGCTCGGCCCCACCGGCCGTGGCGGTGCCGCCGTTACGATCCCGAGCTCGGTCAGGAAGCGGCTGCGCTTGCCGGCCCAGGTCAGTACCAGTACGCGCTTCGCGCGCGTCAGCCCGACGTACAGCAGGCGCCGCTCCTCGCCGACAGCCTCGTCCTCCTTCGCCTGCCGCACGGGCAGGTCGCCCTCCTCGAGCCGCGGCAGGAACACCGCCTCGAACTCGAGCCCTTTCGACCGGTGATAGGTGAGGAGCTGTACGCCACGGCCGTCGCCGTCAGAGCGGAAGCGGCCCTCGAGATCCGCGAGGAACTCGCCCACGGTCACCGAGCCGTCCGGGTCGACTGCCTCGGCCAGGCGCACGAGGCGGGCCAGGTCGGCCTGCCGGGTCTCCTCCTGCTCGCCCAGCCCCTCGCCGGGCTCCTCGAGCAGGCCGTCGGCCAGAGCGGCCTCGCGCACCACCCCGGCCACGCCGGCCAGCGACGGGTCCCGCAGCACGCGCAGCAGTCGCTTCGCAGCAGGCCGCGCCAGGAACGCCCCACCGCGCACCTGGTACGGCACGCCGACGGCCGCCAACGCCTCCTCGTAGTCCTCCGAGCGGGCGTTGGTGCGGTAGAGGATCGCCATCTCCTCCCAGGGGATGCCCTCGGCCGCCCCCGCCTGCAGCCGCTCCACGACGAAGGCGATCTCGTCGGCCCGCTCCGCGAAGGCTCGGGTGAGCGGCTCCGGCCCGGCTGCTCGCACGGCACGCAGCCGCTTCTCCGACCCGCCGAGCATCGGCGCCAGCCGGTTCGCCAGCGCGAGCACCTGCGGCGTCGAGCGGTGGTTCTCCTCGAGCTTGACGACGACCGCGTGCGGGTAGCGCCGCGGCACGCCGAGCAGGTGGTCGGCCGAGGCGCCGGTGAAGGCGTAGATCGCCTGGTGGTCGTCGCCGACGACGCAGAGGTCGTCGCGGTCGCCCAGCCAGAGCTCGAGCAGGGTCTGCTGGAGCTCGTTCACGTCCTGGTACTCGTCTACCGTGAACGCGCGGTAGCGCTCGCGGAAGCGTGCACAGGCCGACGGATCCTCCTCGAACATGCGCACGGTCAGCTCGAGCATGTCGTCGAAGTCGACGAGCCCCTGCTCGGCCTTGACGCGCTCGAACTGCGCGTAGACGCGGGCCATCAGGTCGGCCGGGATCGGCGGCTTGCGGTCGCCGAGGGCTTCCTCGTACGCTGCGGGGCCGATCCGGCGGGCCTTGGCCCACTCGATCTCGGAGGCGAGGTCCATCGCCGGGCGGAAGCGGTAGGCGCCGGGCAGCCGGTTCGCGATCTCACGCAGCACGGGTACCTTCGACGAGAGGATGCGGCCAGGAGCGCGGTCGGAGAGCCCGCGCAGCTGGGCGAGCGCCGCCGCGTGGAAGGTGCGCGCCACGACCCCGTGCGCGCCCAGCGCGGCGAGACGCCCCTTGAGCTCGCCGGCGGCCTTCTCGGTGAACGTGACGGCGAGGATCTGCTGCGGCTGGAACGCGCCGCTGGCGACCTGCAGGGCGATGCGACGGGTGACGGTCGTCGTCTTGCCCGACCCCGCGCCCGCCAGGATGCAGACGGGGCCGCGCACCGCCTCGGCGGCACGGCGCTGCTCGGGGTTCAGCCCGGCGAGGATCTGCTCGGCGTCCACTGTCACACGCTACGCGGCGCGCGGGACGGAGCGAGCGCCGCCGGCGTCACAGCTCTGCGTCAGGAGAGCGCGGCGTGCGAGTCGGTGTCGCTCGGCGCGCGGTCGCCGAGGCCGGGCAGCGCCGACGGCAGGCCGGTGGCACGATCCGCGCTCCCCGCTACGGCCCCGGGCGCGCCGGCCCGGCGCGGCGCGCGCATCATCGCGCCCAGCTTGGCTACCAGCTCGAGCGTGTCGCCCTCGGCGACGAGCTGCTCCAGCTCGGCGATCCGTTGCTCGAGCCACTCGGCGTCGACCGCCGGCCGCGTCAGCTGGCTGATCTTCGGGTGTGACGTGGCGGCGACCGCCTCGCCGGCGCCGACGAGCTCCTCGTGGAGCTTCTCGCCCGCGCGCACGCCAACGAACTCGATCTTGACGTCGCGATCGGGTTCCTTGCCGGAGAGCCGGATCATGTTGCGGGCGAGATCGACGATCTTCACCGGATCGCCCATGTCGAGCACGTAGACCTCGCCGCGCCCGCCCAGCGCGCCGGCCTGCACGACGAGCGACACGGCCTCCGGGATCGTCATGAAGTAGCGCGTCATCTCCGGATGTGTGACGGTCACGGGGCCGCCACGCGCGATCTGCTTCCTGAAGATCGGGATCACCGAGCCCGAGGAGCCGAGCACGTTGCCGAAGCGCACGGCGACGAAGCGGGTCTCGATGTCGGCACGGTGGCCGAGCGTCTCGACGATCCATTCGCAGAGCGCCTTCGACTGGCCCATCACCGTCTTGGGTGTGACGGCCTTGTCGGTGGAGATGAGCACGAAGACCTCAGTGCCGGAGTCGGCGGCGACCTGCGCGAGCGTCCTCGTGGCGAGCGAGTTGTTGCGCACCGCCTCGAGCGGGTTCGCCTCCATCAGCGGCACGTGCTTGTAGGCGGCGGCGTGGAAGACGACGGCCGGCCGGTAGCGCTCGAACACGCGCCGCATCTTGGCGCCGTTCTTGACGTCGCCGATGACGGGCACGACGGCCGAAAAGCGGCGCTCGTCGACGAGCTCCCGCTCGATCTCGAACAGGGGCGTCTCCGCATGGTCGACGATCACGAGCCTCTGGCAGCCGACCTTGGCGATCTGCCGGCACAGCTCCGAGCCGATCGAGCCGCCCGCGCCGGTCACCATCACGGTCTTGCCACGGACGTACGCGGCGATCTCGCGTAGGTCGACGTCGATCTGCTCGCGCCCGAGCACGTCCTCGACCTGCACCGGGCGGATCTGACCGGCGAGGTTGACGTCACCCGAGATCAGCTCGTACAGGCCGGGCAACGTGCGCACCGGGATGCGTTCGCGCTGCGCCAGCTCGACGACCCGGGCGCGCAGGCTGCCGGGCGCCGACGGGATGGCGATCAGCACCTCGTCCGGCTTGTTGTCGTGCAGGATCCGTGCCAGCTCGTCGGTCGTGCCGAGCACGCGCACGCCCTCCAGCCGCATATTGCGCTTCTTCGGGTCGTCGTCGATCAGCCCGATCGGGGAGAAGCCGGGCTGCCGCCGCAGCTCGCGCACGACGAGCTGGCCGGCGCTGCCGGCGCCGACGACCAGCACCTCGCGCCCGCGCGCGACCAGGCCGAGCGGGTTCGGCCGTTCGATCAGTGTGCGCGCGAGCATGCGCGCCCCGCCGATAAGCGCCAGCGTAAGCAGGAAGTCGAGCACGGCGATCGAGCGGGGCAGCCGCAGCGAGCCGACCGGCTGGGCGAAGTAGACGATGACGTCGGCGAGCACGCAGGCGGCGATGACGCCGGTGCTCGTCCGCCACACGTCGCGGGACGAGAAGTACCGCCACCAGCGGTTCGAGAAGCCGAACAGCACGAAGACGGCGACCTTGACCGGCACGACGATCCAGATCGTGCGGTCGAAGAGCGTCTGGTAGAAGACCGGCAGCCCGTGGTCGAAACGGAGCTGGAAGGCCAGCACCCAGGCGGCGGCGACAAGCCCGGCGTCCATCCCGAGCTGCCAGACCCGGTGGTGCGGCAGATGGCGGAGGTAGCGGCTCATCCGACCGGCTGCCGGGCGGCCTGACGCACTGCGTCGACGACGCGCTCCTGGGTGGGCCCGTCGATGCCGGCCCACAGCGGGAGCGAGAAGTTGTCGCGGGCAACCTGCTCCGTGACGGGCAGCGAGCCCGGCTCGTAGCCGAACTGGCGCATCGCCGGCTGAAGATGGAGCGGTGTCGTGTAGTAGACGGCCGTCGCGATGCCCTGCTCGCCGAGGGCGGCGCGGATGTTGTCGCGCTCGGGTGAGCGGCAGACGAAGAGGTGGTATACGTGGCCGACCGCAGCGCCGGGCGTGGTCACGAGGTCGCCCAGGCCGAGGTCGCGGTACACCTGCGCGCCGGCGCAACGCTCGTCGTTGAACCGCGGCAGCTCCTTGAGCAGGACGCGCAGCATCGCCGCCTGCACCTCGTCGAGCCGCGAGTTGTAGCCGACGAGCTCGAACTCGACCTTGTCGCGCGAGCCGTGGAAGCGCAGCATCCGCACGCGCTCGGCCAGCTCCGGGTCGTTGGCGGCAACGAGGCCGCCGTCGCCAAGGCAGAAGAGGTTCTTCGTGGGGAAGAAGCTGAACGTCGCGGCAACGCCGGTCGTGCCGATCTCGGAGGAGCCGAACGCCTGGGCCGAGTCCTCGATCAGCGGCAGCCCGAGGGCGGCCAGCTCGGCCAGCGGGGCGGGCCGGCCGAAGAGGTGCACCGGCATGATCGCCTTCGTCCTCGGCGTGATCCGGGCGGCGACGTCGTCGCTGTCGAGGTTCAACGTCTCCGGGTCGATGTCCGCGAACACCGGGGTCGCGCCGATGCGCGCGATCGCCTCGGCCGTGGCGTAGAACGTGAAGGCCGGGCAGATGACCTCGTCGCCGGCGCCGATGCCCAGCGCATCCAGCACCAACACGAGCGCGTCGGTGCCGTTGGCGACGCCGATAGCGTCCTGCACGCCGAGGAAGTCGATGCACTCCTGCTCGAACGCCTTCACGTTCGGGCCGAGGATGAAGACGCCGCTCTCGATGACCTCTGCGAACCGGCGCTTCAGTTCGGGGATCAGCGGTGCGTACTGCGCCTTGACGTCAACAAGCGGAATCCGGGCCACGATCCCCCATTGTAGACGACCGCTTGCGCCACCACCGCAAAACGATCCAGGCGGCCAGCGCGACGACCCCGATGGCCATGACGATCTCGACGTAGCGGAACGCATCGTTGAAACGGGTGTAGCTCGCGCCGACGCCCCAGCCGATCGCGGCAAAGACGATGCACCAGAGGGTCGAGCCGAGGAACGTGAGCCCCGTATAGCGCCAGAACGGCTGCCTCATGGCGCCGGCGGGCAACGAGACGAACGAGCGCACCAGCGGCGTGACGCGGCCCAGGAAGACGGCCCAATCGCCGCGCCGGGCGAACCACGCGTCGGCCCGGGCGAGCTGGCCGGGCCCGAGGTGGAACAGCCTGCCGTGGCGCTCGAGCAGCGGCCTGCCTCCCCAGGCGCCGATGCCCCAGCCGCCGATCGAGCCGATGGTGTAGCCGATCGTGCCCGCGGCGACCATGACGACGAAGCCCCAGAAGTGCGAGTGGATGCGGTCGCCGAACAGGACGACGTGCTGCCCGGGGAAGGCGGCCGCCGCCAGGGCTCCCGCGTACACCATGACGGCCTCGCTGAACGCCGGGAAGACCGCGTCGATCAGCATCAGCAGGAAGACGGCGTAGACACCGTGATTGCCGATGAAGTCGGTGACCGAGTGGGTGAGGGACGCGACGAGCATTACAACATCCTATGTACGCCGCACGACGAGAGCGGCCGTCAGCACGGAGCGGCCGATCGCGTTCTCGGCGGTGACGCGGATGGTGTAGCGGCCGGGGGCGACGGGATTGCCGTTGCGGTCGCGGCCGTTCCAGGCGACGACCTGGCGGCCCGGCCTGAGCGTCTGCAGCGACAGCGCCGCGGCGATGGCACCGGCCGGTGAGACGAAGGAGACGGAGATGTGGGACTGCCGGGTCAGGTCGTAGCTCGCAACCGGCTGGATGGTGCCCGCGTCGGTGCGCAGCACGGCGGAGGCGCGGAGCGCCGCCAGCGTCCGGTCGAGCGTGAACAGCCGCTCCATCGAGGACGGCCGGCCGAGGTCATCGGTCGCGACGATCTTCCAGTGGTACGTGCCCTCGCTGTCGGGGGCGCCGGCCGGCGTCAGGCCGTTCCAGGTGAACGGGTACGTCTGGGCTGCACGGTCGCCCTGGTCGGTGATGCGGGCCTGCCCGTCGGGGCCGGTCAACGTCGCCGTCACCTGCGACTGGCGCACGGCCTTGTAGGCGAGGGCGATCGTGTCGGCCACACCGTCGCCGTTGGGCGAGAGGACGTCTCCGCCGAGCGGCGGGATGTAGACGCCGCGATACACGAGCAGCAGCGCGTCCGCGATCGGCGTCTCGCCCGGGGCCGGCCGCGAGAGCAGCGAGCCCTCGAAGGCGAGCCCGGCCGACGGCCCCGTGCCGAGACCGACGGCGACGGTGGCGCCCAGCCGCACCAGTGCCTGCGCCAGCTCGAAGCTCGTCATGCCGACCGAGTAGCCGGGCCGGCCGCCGTCGACGGTGACGAGCAGAATCGAGCCGTCGCTCCGCTGCCCGACGGCGGAGCGCGCCGTCCGGGCGAGCAGGTCGGCGCTGGCAAACCCCTCCACGGGCCTGAACACGGCGATCCCGTTGCGCACGAGCTGCGGGCCGCCGCCGATGCCGTCGACGGTGTCCGACCAGTCGGGCTTGAACAGCAGCCGCACCTTGACCGTCTGGCCGATCGCGATGCCCTCGGCGCGGAGGTTCGTCGCCGAGGAGCCCTTGGCGACGAGCACCGCCCCGTCCAGCGGGATCGCGGTGCCCCCACCGAAGCCGACGGCCGTGACGATGCCACTCAGCTCCTTGCCGGGCGCTGCCGTGGGGAAGGGCTGCACGACGACCTCGACGGTGCCGTTCAGCTGCGGCGTCGTCAGGCCCCAGGCCGGGGTGAAGAGCGACAGCTGGTTGCCGGTCGGCCTTTCGTTGACCACCGATAGCGGGCGGCGCGGCCCCGACCCCTGCCAGGTTCCCAGCAGCTGCACCCGCCCTGCGCGCAGCGACCCGGTGCCGTCGACGCCGACGCTCGCGCGCGTCACGAGGGGGGCGTGCTGCAGCGCGCCAGCCCGCAGCACGAGCCCAAGGGGCCGGCCGTCCTGCGCCGCGTAGTCGCCGTTGACGCCGATCGTGGTCGCCGTCGGCGAGAGCCGCTGCTGGATCGAAGTCAGAGGCTCGCTCTCCGGCACCGTGTCGTTGGAGAGCACCGGCTCCAGCGTCAGGAGTCCGCCCGGCCGCGGCCCGACGACCACGTGCAGCACCACCGGGCCGTGGGACGTGAGTACCGCCTGCCGCTCGTAGGTGACACCCGGCACGACGGAGATGGGTGCCGCGGCGGCGCCCCCGGCGGCGAGCGCGAGAGCAGCGAACGCGACTGCCAGGGCGCGAGCAACCATGCCGACGAGGGTAGCGGAGCGTCCCGGGCCGCTGCCGCTAACGTGGTGGCGTGCGTCTGCGCCCCCCGCTCCGCGGCACCGCTCTCCGGCGCGGCCTCCTGTTCGCCGCGGCAGCGTCCGCGACC
>JANXXF010000407.1 GCA_025350775.1 Actinomycetes bacterium | reverse complement strand
GACGGTGCACGAGTCGGCCACCCACACGGCGGCGGTGGACGAGCGGGGGCTGGAGCGGTCGACCGGCGACCCGGCGGGCGACGCGCCGGCGAGAGCCCGCGCGAGCGGCAGCGCCTCGGGCTCGACGCTCACCACCTCGATGCCGGCCGTGGCACAGGCGGCGAGGGCGGCGGCAAGGGCGGCGGGGTCGATCTCGGCGCGGATGCGACGTCCGTCGGCGAGGGCGATGTCGGCGGAGCCGACCGGCGCCGACGGAATGCCTGCATCGACCAGCCGCACCGCACCGGGCACTGCCAGCCTCGCCCCGCTGCAGGGGAGCCGTTGCTCGACGACCAGCTCGACCAGTGTCCGGGCCAAATCCTCCTGCTCGACTCGCAGGGAGCCGGCAGACACCAGCTCCGGGATCACGGCCCCGCTGACGACCGCCCAGGAGAGCTGCCCGCCGGAGATGTGCAGGCACAGGTGCGGAGCACGCCAGGAGCTGCGCTCGCGCGACGACCGCCTGGCGGCGCTCCAGGCGCGAGCCGAGGTGTCAATTTGGCTTAGCGGTGCGGGGGACGGAGCATCCATACGGCCTGCTCGCGCTATTCGGCAGCCCGACCGCCTTCTTAAGCCCGCGGGCGCGCGGACGATCACTCAGGCGTGATGTCGCTGCGCCCGTTGCGCCCGTCGCGCCCGCTGGGCTCGCTGCGCCTGCCGCTGCAGACCGCCAGGCATGCCGTCGTGGCTGCGGTGGTCACGCTCGCCGTGGCAGCCCCCGCCACGCTGGCGCTCGAGCACTTCCTTCACCGGCCGCCTGTCGAGGCGACGGCGGCCGTGCGACGTCCGGCAGTGGCCGCGATTCCGGCAGCGGCCGGTGCCCTCGCCGCGGCAGCCGGCAAGCGACAGCCCAGGCCGGCGAAGCGACGCCCGGCCCTGCCCGGCCCCGGCCTGCCCGGATCGGTCTCCGTGGCTCTGAAGTCGAGCCCCGTCGTCGTGGTTGCGCTGTATGCAGCAGGCGACGCGATCGACATGGCGGCCGGCTCCGAGGCCGAAGCGGGTGCGGCGCTCGCGAAGGCGCCCTACGTCGCCGTCAACGTGGGCGACGAGAGCCAGATCGGCGACATCGCCGCGCGGCTCCCCAGCCTGGCGGTGCCGTCGGTGGTGATCTTCGGCCACGGCGGCCGCGTGCTGGCGCAGATCGAAGGCTACGCCGATCGAAAGACGGTCGCCGAGGCTGTCGACAGCGCCCGGCCCGGGTAGCCACAGGGCCTCCCGTTCGTGACCGAGGGAACGCGGGTCGCGCACCGGCACCTGCCGGGCTCGGCCTATCTTGAGGTGCCCGGCACGACCGAGGACTGCCTGGAGGATCCGCGCACGCTGGCGGCGGCCCTGCTCGGGTTCCTGGGATCGCCGGGCACCGGGGCCGCCTGACCGCTGCCGACGGAGTGACTTTGCACCTCGACGAGCGCGCGCTCGGCCTCGACACGTCGTGCGGCGGCGAGCCGCCACTGCCGTTCCAGCCGCCGGTCGGCGGCGACGAGAGTGCGCAGGGCTTCGGCGCCGTGCCACCAGCCGAAGCGCGCGCCGGTAACGACCCACGCATGCTGGTACAGAAAGTGATGGCGATTCGCGGCGGTCAGCGGAAGCCGGAGCGCGATCCAGCGGGCGAGGAGCGCCGCCCGCGTGGGGAGGGGCAGCTCCTCGAGCGGCTCGCGGGGCGCGCCGGCAACTGCGAACGCGGGCGGGCGGGCGAGCGTCGGCGCAGCGGTGCGGCGCAGCGGCACGACCCGCTTCGCCAGCGCGGCCCGGTTCGCGGGCGCGGCCCACCTCGCCGCCGCCCGCTTCGTTCCCCGCGACTCCTTCCCGTCACCACGCGGAACTGCGCCGTACTGCCGGTTCAGCGCGGCCTTCACAGCTGCGGTCGCCGTGCGCACCGCAGCCGCCGCCTCGACTGCGGCCGCCCTCACAGCGGCGCGTACCTGCCGCTCCTCCTCGGCGGCCCGCAGCCGCTCCTCGGCCGCCTGCTTGCGAGCGGCGGCTGCGAAAGCTGCCGGCGTCACGACCGTCGTGCCCGAGTACGTCGACCCTGACATCGGGTTGCCCAGCTCGGGGGCGTGCGGGTTGACCCTGAGCAGAAGGTGGATGGTGGGCGCGCCGGTATCGACGAGCCGGGTCCCGGGCCTGGGCGTCTGCTTGACGACGATGTTGGCCGCGTAGCCCTGGACGGCGCCGTCGACCGTCCAGGCGAAGCCCTTGTCGAGGAGGATCCCCCGCGCGAACACGTAGGCCTGCCAGCGGAGATCGGGAACAACGACGATTGGGACGACAGGGGCGGGAGCCGCAACGGCCGGCGCCGGCAGCGGAGCCTCCGCCTGAGGCGCGCCGAAGGCGAGCGTCACACCGGCAGCAAGCAGCGCGAGCGGGACGACGACGAGCAGCCGCCGCGCGATCGCCCGGGAACGGAGCGTGCGCATGTCCCGGTACTCGACGGTGGCCGCGGCGAATTGAGCCGCCAGGAGAGGGCCGCGGGCCACCCTGTCGCTCCACGCGGCGCCGGGCCGCGCCCTCAGCGAACCAGGATCACGTCGATCGAGTCGCCGGCGCCGTGTGCCGGCGCCGTTGACGCGACCGGCGCCGTTGACGCAGCTGGTGCCGCAGCCCGCCACCGGAACGCGACGCCGGCGAACGCGACGAGCCAAGGCTCCCGCTGAGGCCAGGAGTCGGCACGCTCGAGCTGCAGGTGCAGGTGCGGGCCGGTCGCATCGCCCGTCGCGCCGACCAGGCCGAGCGGAGTGCCCGCGGCGACCCTCAGCCCTGCTGCCACCGCGGTCTCCAACAGCGCGAGGTGGCAGTAGACCCAGCCGCGGCCGTCGGTGGTGCGCAGCAGGAGGCCGACGCCGCAGGCCGGGTCGGGGCTGCGCCACGCCCGCTCGACGACGCCCGCGCCGAGCGCGAACACCGGTGCGCCGGCGGGCGCAGCGATGTCGGCTGCCGGATAGTCGTGATGGCCCGCCGCCACCGACACCGAGGAGGGGCCGCCACCCACCGGGAAGGCATGGCCGCCGCCCAGCACGGGACCACCGAGAGCAGCGTCGATTGCCGGCGAGAAGGAGACGTCAGCAGCGGCTGCCCGCAACCGGTCGAGCGTCGCCTGCGCCGCGGCCACCCGCGCCTGCAGCGCCGCGACCCGCGAGGCGCTGGCAAGGCGGGCGGCACGCACGGCGGGCGCGGCTCGCGCTTTCGCCCCGCGCGCCTCGACCGAGCGCACGCCGCGGGTTTGGTCGAGCGCGATGCTCGCCGCTGCGAGCTCGGCGCGCGCCGCCTCCAGTGCCGAGGCGAGCCGGTCGATGCCGAAGACCAGCTCGCTGCCACCGGCCGCGTAGGCCTGCGCGAGCTTCAGCACCTGGTCGACGTACCAGCCGGCATGGTTGTACGCGAACACGGCCCGGGCGACGTCGCGGGTGGCGCCGGCGGCCGCGAGATACCGAGCGGCCGCGTACACCGCGTCCTCGGGGTTCCAGGGATTCGCGCTACCGTCGCCGTCGGCGTCGACGCCCCACATCGCCCAGGTCCCCGGCATGAACTGCATCCAGCCGACCGCTCCGGCGCTCGACGGCCCCATGTTGCGGCCGAAGTTGCTCTCGATCGAGTTGACGGCTGCGAGCACCGACCAGGGGACGCCGTAGGTGTCGGCAGCGGCGCGCCAGAGGCGCTGGAGCTGGTCGGGTGTCCGGACGGCCGGGACGGCGGGCCGCTGCAGGAGCGCGGCCGAGAGCGACGTGCGTCCGGGCGGGTTCGGCGCATCCGCACCGGGTAGCACCGCGAAGAGGTCGGCCCGCGCGGTGCCCACCACCGCTGCAGCGACGAGCAGGAGGACCAGGGCAAGCCGAAGGGAGCGCATGAGACACTGCGGAGATCGGCCGGGCGTGGCCGCGCTTGAGAGCGCCGGGCGTGGCGCCTGCCGCCGGAGCGACCGCCCGCAGCCGGCGCGCCCCTACGGCTCGGACTTGAACGCGCGCCCAGGGTCGCCGGCGGCCCGCGCCAGCGCTTGGATCGCCCGCAGCGGCCCACGCGCGAGCCCGCGCGCCGCTCCCGGGTGTGACAGCTCTCCACGCATGAGCCCCTCCACCGCACGCCAGACGAGCGGCACGCGCGCGAGCATGAACGTTGCCCGCGGAAAGCGGTCGAACGCGACCTTCGCGCCCCACGACGCCGCCGCCAGCGGCCCGAGCGCACGCCGAACCGCAGTCTCGTAGTTGTCGAGCCCCGTAATCCGGCCCTCGAGCAGGTCGAGGATCGTGTCGCTCGCGAGCCTGCCGGTCAGGATCGCCTCGTACATGCCGTCGCCAGTGAGCGGGTCGACCACGCCCGCCGCGTCACCGATCAGCAGCGCGCGCCCCTGCACGAGCGGCGAGCCGGGCAGGCGCAGCGGCAGTCGGTAGCCGCGCTGGTCGGCGAGCCGGTCGACGGCGACATCGTGCGCGGCGCACAGCTCGGCGAGATGCCGGCGCAGGTGCGGCCCCTCGGCGTCCCAGCCACCGACGCCGACGTTGAAGTGGTCGCCCTTGGGGAAGACCCAGCCGTAGCCGCCCGGCACGGTGCCGAGCTCGATCACGGCGGCACCCTCGTAGCGGGCGCGCTCGGCGCCGGCGTAGGGCACGTTCGCCTCGAGGGCGACGCCATGCGTGTAGTCGCCGCCCAGGCCGAGCAGCCGTGGCACGACGCCGTTGCAGCCGTCCGCGCCGACGAGGGTGGCAGCGCGGGCGACGCCACCCGTGCCGTTGGCACCGCCCGACCAGCGCACGACGACGCCGCCGTCGTCCGCCTCGAGGCCGGTGACCCTGGCGCCCTGGCGAAACTCAACCCCCCGGGCGACGGCCTGCTCGACGAGGAACTGGTCGAGCCGCCGCCGCTGAGTCATCAGCACGACCGGCCCGCGACACTTCCGCTCGAAGGACGAGCCGAAGCCGACACGAAAGCGCATCGCGTCGACGCGCGCTTCGACGACGGGCTCGATCGAGAAGGGCAGGAGCTTCACCGCGCGGATCGTCAGCCCGCCGCCGCACGGCTTGTCACGTGGGAACTCGGCGCGGTCGAGGAGCAACACCGTGCGGCCTGCCGCGGCAAGCCGGTACGCCGTGGTCGAGCCGCCGGGGCCTGCGCCGACGACGATGCTGTCGAACTGCTCCATCGACGCTGCATGGTAGACGCGACCACCCGGCGCCCCGGCCCGCACCCGACGCTACAATCCCCCCTCTCACGGGCGGTTACCCGAGCGGCCAAAGGGGGCGGGCTGTAAACCCGCTGGCTCAGCCTACGGAGGTTCGAATCCTCCACCGCCCATCGAGGGAAGGCCCGCACCGGCGGGACTTCCCTCGTGAAAGGCCTGGCGGGCCGCTAGAATCAGCCGGCTAGCCCTCTTAGCTCAGTGGTAGAGCACCTCCATGGTAAGGAGGGGGTCAACGGTTCAAGTCCGTTAGAGGGCTTCAGGAATGCGCTGACAGCCAGCCTCTCGCCCCCGGGGTCGAGAGCGACATGTGAACGCCCGTTCTGCAATGATGTTCGGCACTGCGACCCGGCCGAGCGCCGCCCTTGCCCGTTCGCAACTATCCGCGAGGGAAGTGCGCGTCTCGTGCCAAAGACAGGCTTGGTGAAATGGAAATGGAGACATCCAACATGCAGAAGGTGCGTGCCGAACTGGCGAAGCCCCTCGTACGGGCCGGCGCCGTCGCCGTGCTCGCCGTCGTTGTCGGCGTCGGAGTCTGGTTAGGCGTGCGCGACACCGGAGGCTCTCAGCCGGCGCTTTCGAACATCCCGGCCGCGGCAGGCTCTCCTGCTCCGGCGGCTGCAGCCTCGGAAGACGGCCTGAAGGCAGTCTCTAGCGTCATCCGTCGGCCGATCTACTGGGCCGGCAAGAGCGGTGACTCCACGTACGAGCTGACGCGCCTGGTCAACGGTCGCATCTACGTCCGCTACCTGCCCAAGGGCGTGGCGCCCGGCTCGGCCGACCCCTACCTGACGATCGGCACGTACCCGGTCAGTGGCGCGTTCGCCGCCACCACGGCCATCGCCAAGCAGGCCGGCGCAACCAGGGTTCCCGTCAAGAACGGCATCGCGTTCTACACCACGAAGCTGCCGACGAATGTCTACGTCGCCTTCAAGAACAGCGACTTCCAGGTCGAGATCTATGACCCCTCGAATGCCAAGGCCGTCGAGGCCGTCGGCAGGATCGCCGCCGTCCAGACCGAGGGCGTCACGTTCAGGCTGCCGGCAGCTGCGCAGACTCCGGCCGCGGCGACGACGGCGCCGGCCCCCAAGCCGAAGAACGTCCCGGTCAGCGACATCGTGGCGACCGCAGCCGCAGTCGGGCACCCGATCTACTGGATCGGCCGCAAGGCGGGCATCACCTACGAGCTGACGAAGGCGACCGACGGCCGCGTCTGGGTCCGGTACCTCCCCGCGAGCACCGACTCGGCAGCGCAGACCGCTGCCACGCTGCGCCTGACGATCGGCACGTACCCGGTGAAGAACGCGTACACCGCCACGCTGACCGCCTCGAAGCAGGCCGGCTCGGTGGCGATCCCGGTCAAGGGCGGCATCGGCTTCTACGCGGCGGCGACCCCCGGGAACGTCTACCTCGCCTTCAAGGGCGTCAACTACCAGATCGAGGTGTTCGATCCCGTCGCGGC
>JANXXF010000352.1 GCA_025350775.1 Actinomycetes bacterium | reverse complement strand
GCTCGTCGCGCTCGGTGCCGAGGTGCGCTGGGCGTCGTGCAACATCTTCTCGACCCAGGACCACGCGGCTGCGGCGATCGCGGTCGGCCCTACCGGCACCCCCGACAACCCGTGCGGCGTCCCGGTATTTGCGTGGAAGGGCGAGACGCTGGAGGAGTACTGGTGGTGCACCGAGCAGGCGCTGCTGTGGCCCGACGGCGGCCCCAACATGCTGCTCGACGACGGCGGCGACGCGACGATGCTCGTGCACAAGGGCGTCGAGTTCGAGGCCGCGGGCGCCGTGCCCGACCCGGCCGGCGCTGACTCCGAGGAGTTTCAGATCTTCCTGGGCCTGCTCGAGCGCTCGCTCGTCGCCGACCCGCAGCGCTGGACGCGCATCGCGCCCGAGATCAAGGGCGTCACCGAGGAGACGACGACCGGCGTCCACCGCCTCTACGAGATGGCCGCCGCCGGCAAGCTGCTGTTCCCGGCGATCAACGTCAACGACTCCGTGACGAAGAGCAAGTTCGACAACCTCTACGGCTGCCGCCACTCGCTGGTGGACGGCATCAACCGCGCCGTCGATCTGATGCTCGCCGGCAAGCTCTGCGTCGTCTGCGGCTACGGCGACGTGGGCAAGGGCTCGGCCGAGTCGCTGCGCTCGCAGGGCGCCCGCGTCGTCATCACCGAGATCGACCCGATCTGCGCGCTGCAGGCCCTGATGGAGGGCTACGACGTGCAGACCCTCGACGACGTCGTCGACAAGGCCGACGTGATCATCACCGCCACCGGCAACCGCGACATCATCACCGTCGACCACATGAAGCGGATGAAGCACCAGGCCGTGATCGGCAACATCGGCCACTTCGACAACGAGATCGACATCGCCGGCCTCTACAAGCTGCCCGGCGTCGAGCGGATCAACATCAAGCCGCAGGTCGATCAGTTCGTCTTCCCCGACGGCCACGCGATCATCCTGCTGTCGGAGGGCCGCCTGCTCAACCTCGGCAACGCCACCGGGCACCCGAGCTTCGTCATGAGCAACTCGTTCAGCAACCAGACGATCGCGCAGATCGAGCTGTTCACCCGCACCGACGAGTACCCGGTCGGCGTGTACGTGCTGCCGAAGCACCTTGACGAGAAGGTGGCCCGGCTGCACGTCGACGCGCTCGGCGCCAAGCTGACGCTGCTCAAGCCCGAGCAGGCCGCGTACATCGGCGTGCCGGTCGAAGGCCCGTACAAGTCGGATCAGTACCGCTACTAGAAGACCTGCGGACGCGCGGCGCCGGGTGCAGCAGTCGCTGCCGTGCCCGGCGCCGCGCACGCACGCGCTACAGGCGGGCCCGCGCAGCCCGGCCTCGTGGAGTGGCCATCAAATGGCTACTATAGGACGTGTGAAAAGGCTAATTAGCCTCGTGGGAAATTGCTAGCATGCCGCCCGTCTACCGGCGGCGGCTCGTCGATCTGCTGCTCGACGACCTCCTGACGGAGTTGCCGGCGGTGATGATCGTCGGCGCTCGCGCGACCGGGAAGACGACGACGATCGCCCGCCGCGCTGCGACTACGGTGCGCCTGGACGTTCCGGCCGAAGCGGCCGCCTTCTCAGCTGACGCCGATGCGGCGCTCCGCGGCCTCGACGAGCCTGTGCTGCTCGACGAGTGGCAGGCCGTGCCGGAAACGCTGGGAGCGGTGCGCCGCGCCGTCGACGCCGACCCGCGTCCCTCCCGTTTCCTGCTCACCGGCTCCGTCAGCGGCGAGCTCGCGCACGAGGTCTGGCCGGCAACCGGGCGGATCGTCCGCGTGCCGATGTACCCGATGACGCTCCGCGAGTAGCTCGGCGGCGTCGACCGGCCCACCTTCTTCGACAGGGTCGCAACCTGCACCGAGTTGACGGTGCCGTCCACCACGCCCGATCTCCGCGGGTACGTCGAGCTCGCCGTGAGCGGAGGGTTCCCGCAGCCGGCACTGCTGCTGACGGGCGCCCGCCGACGCGCCTGGTTCGAGAGCTACATCGGCGACCTGCTCACCCACGACATCGAGCAGGTCGAAGAGCCGAAGACGCGCCGGCGCGACCCGCAGCGCCTTCGCCGCTACTTCGAAGCGTACGCGCTCAACTCCGGCGGCCTGGCCGAACACAAGAAGATCTACGACGCCGCTCAGGTCACCAAGACGACTGCGGTCGCCTACGAGCAACTGCTGACCCAGCTCCACGTCGTCGAGCAGGTCCCCGCCTGGGCGTCGAACCGCTTGCAGCGGCTCGTCCACGCGCCGAAGCGCTATCTGACCGACGCCGCGCTCCTCGCCGGCGCGCTGCGGCTCGACAGCAACGGAGTCCTCCGCGACGGCGACCTGCTGGGGCGCGTCCTCGAGACGTTTGTCGCCGCGCAACTCCGCCCCGAAGTCGCGCTCTCCGAGTGCACGCCGCGGCTCCACCACCTTCGCACCGAAGGTGGAAACCACGAGATCGATCTCATTGCCGAGCTCGGAGGGGATCGGCTGATCGCAATCGAGGTCAAGGCAGACGCCGCCCCAAACGCCAGAGACGCACGACAGCTCGCCTGGCTGCGCGACGAGCTCGGCGACCGCTTCATCACCGGCGTCCTCTTCCACACCGGCCCGCGCAGCTACCGCCTCGGCGAGCGGATCGTCGCTGCGCCCATCTCGACACTCTGGGGGTAGGGCCTGGATCCGAGTGTGGGCGCGGCGAAGCCCCCGACCGATGTCGCCTCCACTGCAGCTGCACGGGCGCCGCCGCGCCGTCGGCCCGGTTGAAGCTCCGGCAGAGCGCCGGATACGATGGCGGGGCATGCTTTACGCCCACATCACCTCGCCGTGAGCGACCCGGGAAATCTCGTACTCCGCAACGCCAGGCTCGTCTACGCGAGCGGTGCCGTCGTCGAGGGCGGCCTCGTCGCCACGGGCGGGCGCATCGCCGAGGTGTTCGCCGGGGCGGGCC
>JANXXF010000362.1 GCA_025350775.1 Actinomycetes bacterium | reverse complement strand
CTCACCGCTGTCGGTGACGGCGGGCAGGTCGACGAGGCGCAGGCCGCGCCGGATCAGCTCGAGCGCACGCTGTTCGCGGAAGGCGAGCTGGAGCGCCGCCAGGCCGTGGATCGCGAGCGTGTCGCCGGCCATCGACGCGATCGCAGTGGCCGGCGCGACGATCGCGGTGTCGGGGACGATGCCCGCGGCGACGACGATGTAGGCGAGGCGGTGGTCGTCGACGTCGATCAGCAGGGCGCTGGGCCGGCCGAGCTGCAGGCCCTCGGCGACGGCGACGACGTTCAGCTCATACAGGCCGTTCAGCGTGATGGTCACAGCGGTAACCGTACCGCGCTGGCGGTGCCGGTGCGAGCGCGGCCTGCCACCGGAGGCGCCCTGGCTACGATCCGGCACGTGCGCCGGCTCACCCTGCTCATTGCGACCGCCGCTGTCGCCGCTGTCGTCGCTGTCGCCGTCGTCGCCTCCGGCGCAGCGCAGGGTGCTGCCCTGAGCGCGGACGCGTCGGCGGTGGCCCGGGTCGTCGGCCCGGCCGACCCGCCCCGGCTCGACGGCCTGGAGACAGGCCCGCTCCCGTGGCCCGCCGAGTGGCCGCACCTGGCGCAGCGCCTCCGCGCCATCGGCCTGCCTGCGCTCGCCGAGGAGGGTCAGCTCGTCCATATCCACCAGCACCTCGAAGTACGGGTCGACGGCCGCCCCGTCGTCGTGCCGATCGGCCTCGGTTTCGGTATCGGCAGTGATGACCAGGTGCACTTCATCTCGCCCATCCACACCCACGACGTCGACGGGATCATCCATGTCGAGTCGCCTCTGCGGCGTGACTTCACGCTCGGCGATGTCTTCGACGTCTGGGGCTTGCGCCTCAGCTCGACGTGCCTCGGTGGGCACTGCAACCGCGGCGACGCGCAGGTGCGCGTGTACGTGAACGGCCGGCCCGTCCGCCCCGGCAGCGACCCCCGCGTGGTCGTACTCGCCCGTCAGCAGCAGATCCTCGTCTCGTTCGGCACGGCGCGGCAGCTGCCCGCCCGGATCGCGAAGACCTTCGCCTTCGGGCGCGGGCTCTGAAGCGGTGCCGGAGCGCCCGGCTACCATCGACTGTCTGAGGTGAGCGTGATCGAGGCAGACGAAGGGAGGGGCGACGGGGTGGCCCGGCGGGTGACACGCGCCGTGGCGGTCGCGTGCGCGCGCGTAGCTTTCGTCGTCGCATTCGTGGTAGTGCCGTGGATCGTCGCGCCGACGGCCGCCCGGGCCACCGACGGCGCGCCCGTGCGCGCGCCCACGACGGCATCCGCGCCCTCCGCCGCCCCCTCTGCCGACGCGAACGGCGACCGCGTGTTCGACGACCTCGCGGCGCAGCTGGCGCCACTGGTCGCGGTCGCGCGCGTCAACGTGATCGTGCGTCTCGACACGCCCGCTGTCGACCTGCGCCTGGGGCTGCTGCAGGCGCTCGTCGGGCCGTTCTCGCTGGGCCGGGTGCTGGCGCTGGTGGACGGCTTCTCGGCCACGGTCACGAAGGAGCAGGTCGAGCGGCTGCGCACGGCGCCGGGTGTCGTCTCGATCGAAGAGAACGGCGTGGTCGGCGTCGACAACGTCCCCGGCAACGCGGACTTCGGCGTCACCAAGGCGCGTGCCGACGTGCCCGCCCTCGACGGCGAGGCCGACGGCACGCCCACCACGTACTCGAAGGACGACCTGGTCGCCGCCGTCATCGACACCGGCATCGACGCGACCCACCACGACCTCGACGGCGGTAAGGTGCTCGCGTTCGCCGACTGCGTGTCGGGCGCGTGCACGGTGAAGGCGCCCTACGACGACGACGGGCACGGGACTCACGTCGCCGCGACGATTGCGGGCACGGGGGCCGGCAGCGGTCAGCCAGGCGTCGCGCCACTGGCCGCGCTCGTCGGCATCAAGGTGCTGAACGCTGCCGGCTCGGGCACCGACGCGGGCGTGATCGCCGGCATCTCGTGGGCCGTGGCGAACAAGGCGACGTACGGCATTCGCGTCATCAATCTCTCGCTCGGCGACTCCAGCAGCTGCTCGTCCGGCACCGAGGCGATCTCCGCCACGGTCAACGCCGCTGCGGCGGCCGGCATCGTCGTCGCCGTCGCCGCGGGCAACAGCGGCCCGGCGGCCTGCACGATCAACTCGCCGGGGGGCGCCGCCGACGCGCTCACGGTCGGCGCCATGGCCGACACCGGCCAGGGCGGCTTCTTCCAGGTGACCTTCTCCAGCCGCGGCCCGACCCTGGCGACGTCGGGTAACCCCGCGCGCACGAAGCCGGACATCTCGGCGCCGGGCTGGAACGTCGTCTCGGCCGCCGCCTGCCTCTCCGCGTCGGCGTGCCTCACGGCGACGCACAACGAGTCGACTGCCAAGTCGGGCACGAGCATGGCGACCCCGTTCGTCGCCGGTGTCGCCCTGCTGATGCTCGATGCCGCGCCCACGCTGACGCCTGCCCAGGTCAAGGCGAAGATCATGGCGACCGCGGTGGACTGGGGTGCCGCCGGCGTGGACAACGACTACGGGGCCGGGCGGCTCGACGCATACGCGGCGCTCGCGTCGGCCGGGGCCGCGCTGACCGCGCCACCGGCAGCGCCGGGCCATGCCACGTGGAGCGGCCCGATCACGGCCGGCGGCCAGGTCGATCTGCCGGTGGGCGTCGCGTCCGGGAGCGTCCCGCTGGCAGCCACCGCGGTGTTCACGACGTTCCCCACGAACGCGGCCGGCAGCCTGCAGCTGCTCGACCCGGGCGCAGTAAGCCGCGGGACGTCGGCGTTCGAGCTGCGCCAGGAGGATCTCGGACTCACTGCGCCGGCGACGGGCACGTGGACGCTGCGGCTGAAGTCGGTGAACCACGTCACCGGGGCCGCGGTGCCGGCCCAGGCGCTGGCCTACGTGCTCGACGTCTCGGGCGGCCTCGACCTGCCGGCCGTCTCGGGCAGTGTGCTGGAGGGCCAGACGCTGACCGGCGCGACGGGGACGTGGAGCGGGGCGGCGTCCGGCTTCAGCTACGCCTGGCAGCGCTGCGACGCCGTCAGTGCCGCCTGCGCGGCGATCAGCGGTGCCACCTCGACGACCTATGTGGTGACCGCGGCGGACGCCGGTGCCCGGCTGCGCGTCGGGGTGACCGTCCCGGTCGGCACTGCCACGGCGACGGCCCTCTCGGGGGCGACCACACTCGTCACGCCGCTGGCGCCGACGTCCACTGCCATTCCGACGATCAGCGGCACCGCCCAGGACGGCCAGACGCTGACGGCCACCACCGGGACGTGGTCGGGAGTGGGCCCGGTCTTCACCCGCCAGTGGCAGCGCTGCAACGGCGCGGGCGCGAGCTGCTCCTCGATCGGTAGCGCCACTTCCTCGACCTACGTCGCGGCCGCCGTCGACATCGGCTCCACGTTGCGGGTCACCGTGACGGCGACGAACGCCGGTGGCGCGGCGGGGGCGCAGTCGGCGGCCACCCCCGTCGTCGTGCTGCTGCCGCCGTCCGCGGCGGTCGTCCCGGCCATCAGCGGCACGGCTCAGGACGGGCAGACGCTCACGGCGACGAGCGGAACCTGGGTCGGCACGGCGCCCACCTTCGTCTCCCAGTGGCAGCGCTGCAACGGCGCGGGTGCGGGTTGCGCGGCGATCGCCGGCTCCACCGCCGCGAGCTACGCCGTGGCCGCCGCCGACATCGGCTCGACGCTGCGTTTCACGGTGACCGGCACGAACGCCGCCGGCTCGGCTACAGCGCTTTCGGCGGCGACCGCCGTGGTGGCGGCGATTCCGCCGCCGCCGCCCGCGCCGGTGCCCGTCGTCGTGGCGGCGGTGCCCGCCGCCGCCGGCGGTGGGGGTGGGGGTGGCGGCGGTGGCGGAGGTGGCGGGATCGACCCGAACCTCGAGGTGACGATCTCGACCGAGCGGCCGTCCGTCGTCAACAGCGGCGACTCGTTCCGCTACATCATCCGGACGACGAATCTCGGCCCTGGCGGCGCGCAGGGGATCAACCTCGTCGTCGACCTGCCGGCCGAGCTGGAGCTGACCGGCACCGAGGTCGACCGCGGCAGCGGCTGCACCGGCGCCGGCACCGCTCAGCTCTCCTGCTTCCTCGACTTCCTCACGCCGCCGCAGGTGGCGCTGGTCAAGCTCACCGTCCGCATTCGCAGCGGGACGCAGATCACGCTCGTCGCCCGGGCCACGCTCAACCAGCGTGACTCCGACCCGCTCAACAACGTCGCCACGTCGGTCGTCGCCGTCGGCGAGCCGGCCACGCGGCCGCCGGCGCCGGGACTGCCGCCCGTTGCCACGCCCGGGCCGACGCCGGGCCCGATCCGGGCGCTCAGCGCGGCGGCGGTGAAGGCGGCCGCGGCGAAGGCGGCAGCGGCAAAGGCGGCAGCGGCGAAGGCCAGGCAGGCCGCGACCGAAGCGGCGGCGGCGACCGCCAAGGCGGCGGCGGCAAAGGTCGAGGCCGCCAGGGCCGTAGTGGCCGTGGCAAAGGCCCAGGGAGCCGAGGCCCGCGCCGTTGCGGTCAAGACGGCGGCGGTGAAGGCTGCCGCTGCCGGCGCTGCAGCGACGAAGGCCCGGGCGGCGGTCGCGAAGGCCGTGACCACGAAGGCGGCGGCAGCCAGGGCGACGGCTGCGGCAGCGGCGTCACGCAACCCCGCCCGCTAGCCTGCCGCAGTGACCTCCGACGCCCGTGTTGTGCTCGACGCGTTCGACCGGCACGGCGTGAGCCCGCTCTCGTTCCTGCTGCGGTATGACGCGCCGTGGCGTGCCTTCGTCGGCGAGAGCGGCGTGGTGCCGTACCTGGAGGCGCAGCGGGCCGCGGTCGTCTGGTCGGACCCGCTGTGCGCGCCTGCGGATGCAGGAGCCGAGCTCGGCGCCTTCGCTGCCGCGATGCAGGCCGAGGGGCGTGGCGTGTGCGCGGTGGCGGTCTCCGAGGAGACGGCGCGCGCGGCGATGGCCGTCGGCTACTCCGCCTTCAAGATCGGCGAGCAGCCCCGCTTCGACCTGGCTACCTGGCGGCAGCCGCGCGGAAATCGTGGCAAGAAGCTCCGCTGGGCGGTCAACCACGCGCGCGCCGCCGCGGTCGAGGTCGACGAGTACCGCATCGCCGACGGCCGTGACACGCGGCTCGACGCCGACATCGCGGTGGTGCTCGCCGGCTGGCGGGCCGGCCTCGACCGGCCCGAGCCGCAGTCGTTCATGCGCACCGAGCCGTTCCAGGCGGCAGAGAGCAAGCGCCTGTTCATCGCCCGCCGCGGCGGCCGCGCCGAGGCCTTCCTCGCGTGCGCGCACCTGCCGGCCGCGAACGCGTGGTACCTCGAGGACGTCGTCCGCATCCCCGACTCGGTCAACGGCGCGACCGAGCTGCTCGTGGTCGAGGCGCTGCGCCGGTTCGTCGCGGAGGGCGCCGCGTCGGCGTCGTTCGCGCTTGTGCCGATGCGCCACGTCGACCAGCAGCTCGACCGGCGGTCGGCGGTGCTGGGCAGGATCCTCTCGGTGGTGATCCGGGGCTTCGATCGCCGCTACGGCTTCCGCGCGATCGCCCGCTACGAGGAGCGCTTCGAGCCGAGCGAGTGGCTGCCCCGCTACATCCTCTTCCGGCCGGCGCTGCCGCGGCCCGCGGTGATCCGCGCGGCCGTCCGCTACCTGTCGGCCTGATTTACCTGTCGGCCTGGCTGCGGCGGCGCAGCGGCTCGCCGTGCCGGCGGAGACGGCCGCTCTCGACCAGCCAGTCGACGAGGTCGTTGACGGTCTCCGCCAGCGGGCGGGGCGCATAGCCGAGCTCGTCGGCCGCCTTCGCATGCGAGACGCGCTGGGCGTGGCGCAGTGTGCGCATCGCCTCGGGGGTGAAGCCGCCGCCCCGCGCGACCGCGAAGACCAGTGGCGCGAGCGCCGTGGCGATGCCGAGCGGCAGCGTCAGCGTCGGTGGCTGCACGCCGTTGGCGGTCGCCGTCAGCCGTGCGATGCGCTGGAGAGCCGCCCAGTCGCCGCCCAGCAGGTAGCCCTCGCCGCTGCGCCCGTGCCGCTCGGCCGCCAGCATCCCGTCGCACACGTCGCGCACGTCGACCCAGTCGAACCCCGCCGAGACGAGCCCGAGCAGCCGCCGCCGCGCGACCGCGTGCAGCACGCGCCCCATCCGTGACGGCTCCAGGTCGAGCGGCCCGATGACGCCGGTGGGATGGACGATGACGGCGTCGAGGCCGCGCGCGACCCCGTCCCGCACGACCGCGTCGGCTGCGGCCTTCGAGCGGTCGTACACCGGGAGCTCGGCGCGCTCGGCCGGCGGGGCCGTCTCGTCCAGCTCGCGATCGTGCAACTCGCCGTCGAAGGCGCTCAGCGAGCTGCAGTGGACGACCCGCCCGACGCCGCCGGCCTGGGCCGCCTCGACGACGTTGGCGGTG
>JANXXF010000361.1 GCA_025350775.1 Actinomycetes bacterium | reverse complement strand
GGTTCATCCAGGAGCGGGAGGAGGGCTACGCGGGCAGGAGCGTCGCCGAGATCCTGCACGAGTTCTGCTCGTACACCGACGGCGCCTGGATGAGCGCCAAGAAGGACTCGCTCGTCAATATCGGCGGCTGGCTCGCGCTGAACGACGCCGACCTGTTCGAGGAGGCGCGCAACCTGGTCATCGTCTTCGAGGGGCTGCACACCTACGGCGGCCTCGCCGGGCGCGACCTCGAGGCCATCGCGATCGGCATCGAGGAGTCGGTCGCCGACGATCACGTCCGTTCGCGCATCGGCCAGGTCTACTACCTTGGCGAGCTGCTCGAGGCGGCGGGCATCCCCTACGTGAAGCCAGTCGGCGGGCACGCGATCTTCCTCGACGCGCGGCGCTTCTACCCGCAGCTCTCCCAGGACGAGTTTCCCGCACAGACGCTCGCCGCCGAGCTGTATCTCGACTCGGGGATCCGTTCGATGGAGCGCGGCATTGTCTCGGCCGGGCGCGACCCGACCACGGGCGGCCACCAGTACCCGAAGCTCGAGCTGACCCGGCTGACGATCCCGCGGCGCGTGTACACGCAGGCGCACATGGACGTCGTCGCCGAGTCGGTCGAGGCGGTGTACGCCGGGCGGGAGCGGGCGCGCGGGCTGAGGATGACCTACGAGCCGCGCTACCTGCGCTTCTTCCAGGCGCGCTTCGAGCCGCTCTGACCGAGAGGCGGCCTGCTTGCGGAAGGCGCGCGACGCGCGTACGCTCGCGCCTTGTGCGGCGCTTTCTGCTCATTGCGCTCGGCCTGATCGTCACCGTCCCGGTGGCGCTCGGAGCGCGGTCGTCCGGCAACGACCCGTTCTCGCCCATCGGCCTCGGCCAGAAGGTCGCCGTCGTCGTGTGCTCGTACAAGGGCGAGAAGCAGAAGCCCACCGACATCTCCGTCGACACCTGGGTGCGCGTGCTCAACGACAAGGTCAACGCCTTCTACAAGGCTGCAACGGGCAACAAGGTGTCGTTCAGCTTCTTCGCGCCCAGGAGCGATCCCACCTGCAGGTTCAAGGAGACGTACGACGAGACGAAGCCCGACAACCCCCCAGGGAGCTCGTTCGACATCGAGAACGACCCCGCGACCGTCTCGCGCGAGGCCGGGCAGGCCGTGCTCTGGGCCGACGGTGGCGACCAGCTCTGGGCGGCCAACGATCTCAACCGGCTGCTCGTGATCGTCGACCGGCCGAAGCGCGGGCGCGCGACGCTGCCGCCCGGCGGCTTCTTTCAGACGGGCAGCGCAGGCCCGAAGAACATCACCGTCAGCGTCGTCACGATGGATCAGGGCGAAGACCGGGCGACGCAGAAGCACCACAACGCCTACACGGCCCCGGACGAGAAGGAAGGGATCGTCAACGACCAGGACATCGCCCTCATCGTCCACGAGCTCGGCCACCAGCTCGGCCTGTACGACCTCTACCGCGAGACGAACGACGCGAAGGAGTACACGGAGTTCTGGGACCAGATGAGCTTTGACAACCTCGAAAACTTCTCGGCGTTCTCCCGGTACCTCACCGGCTGGCTCCCCCCGTCCGGCTACAGGATCGTCAACCGCGGCAGCACGCCGCCTGGTGGGCTCGACGTGACGGTCGCTCCGCCGCTGGCCGGCGGCACCGAGGCGATCCTCCTGCCGACCAACGGTTCGATCGTGCCGCCGCCGCCGGGAGTCGCCTACAACCCGACCTTCCAGGGCTACCTCGTCGAGGCTCGCGGCCACACCGGGCTCGACGCCGGGCGCCCGGCCACCTACGAGACAGGCGCCCCCTCCACGCTCAACAAGTACTGCGGCACCATGGGCCTGCCGGCCGAGTACGGGGACGGGGTGCTCGTCAGCGCCACCCAGGCGGGGTTCTTGGGCCTGACGCCGACGATCCCGCTGACGGTGAAGCGAGCGGGCCCGCGCGGGCTGCCGGCCACCGTCTGCACCGATGACCACCCGTCGAAGATCGGCTCGTCGGTTCTCGGGCAGGCGCCGTTCACCGTCGGGGGGACGTTCTCCGATCCCGACGTCGGGCTCCGTGTGAAGGTGCTGTCGAAGACCGCTGACGGCAGCTACAAGTTGCGGATCTTCTTCGACTCGCCGCCGCCGACGCCCAACCTCGTCGCCAACGACGTGTGGCTCGACAGCCCCTCCAACGGCTTCGGCACCTTCTGGCTGCCCGACAACGACAACGACGGCGCCCCCGACCTCTTCGGCGACGCCATCTACACGCCCGTCTCGATCACGCTCAGCCTCACCGCGCCGCCGCAGATCACCTTCTCCACCACCACGCACCGGCTCTCGCTGAGGGTGCAGAACACCGGCGACGGGATGGCCAGGGACGTCCGCGGCACCGCCTACATCCTCGGCGGCGAGATCCCCGTCGGCGCCGACCTCAACGCCGACACGCTGGGGCGCAGCTCGATCGGGAGGATCGCCGACATCCACTTCGGCGACATCGCGCCGGGCGCCTCCGTCACGAAGACCGTTGAGATGAGCCCTGCCGGCCCTTTCGTCGTCGCGTTGCTGGTCAACCAGAACGGGAACGAGACGAACCTGCTCGACAACCTGCGCATCGAGCCGTTCCTGATGGTGCAGACCGGCTCCGGCAGCCCCTACAAGCCGATCGACATGTCGCTCGCGCTCGCCAATCTCAACAAGACGGGCCAGGCGCTCTCCGTCTCCCCGTTCCCGCTGCCCGCCGGCTGGAAGGGCACGCTCGATTCCGCTGCGAAGCCGGGCCAGAGCTACGCAGTGCTCGTTGCCGGCAGGAGTGACAAGTTCAGGCTGCAGCTCCAGCCGCCCGACCCCGCGGTGGCGAAGCCCGGCCAGGTCAAGGAGATCACCCTCACCGGTTACATGAACAAGGGCGACACCTTCATCCCGCAGGTGAAGATCCCGGTTGACGTCGTGCTCAGCTACGGCACCGCGCTGTCGCTGACCGCGACGGGCAACGCGGGGAAGACGTCGCTCCAGGGCGTGCTGACCTACCGCGACAGCGGCCGCAGCAAGCCCCTCGCGAGCACGCGCATCCGCATCGCCGTGAGCGCAATCGGCGGCGGCGTGGCCGCGCACAGCGAGCTGTTCGCGACGACGAAGGCCGACGGGAAGTTCAACGTGACCGTCGAGACGAAGAAGGGCGCCCGTTACGGCGCCGTCGCCGAATACGCGGGCAGTCTGCGCTACCTGACGATGCACTCGAGCGCCGTCGCGTTCGGCGGGCCTGCTGCCGCCGGCACACCGGCCACGACGACACCCTCGACACCACCCGCCGGGCCCAACACGCCGAAGGCCTACGGCGTCGCCGACGACGGTGGGAAGTTCGCCGAGGATGGCGGCAAGTCGGTGGTCGCGTCGCTGAAGGCGGCTGGGATGTCGGAACAACGCTGGACGCTGGTCTGGGGCGGCGCCGCTACGCCCGACCGCGATCCGTTCCTCGACCGTGCCGTGCCGGTCGCGAGCGGCTCGGGCATCGGGATCATCCTCGCGCTCTACCCGAGCCCGGTTTCGCCGCCGCTCCCGCTGCAGGCCGGCTTCGTCGACAACTTCTGCGCCTGGGCCGCGCGCGTTGCCAGGAACTACCCGCAGATCAGGCGCTTCATCGTCGGCAACGAGGTGAACGCGGCCCGGTTCTGGCCGCAGCAGCAGGGCGGCACCGGTGTCTACTACCAGACGCTCAAGACCTGCTATGACCGGCTCAAGGAGGTGAGCGGCGCCATCCAGGTGATCGGCATGGGGCTCGCACCGAGGGCGGTCAGCCGGCCCGCCTCGACGGCGCCGCTCGACTTCATCAAGGCGATGGGGGATGCGTATAGGGCCGACGGGCGCACGGCGCCGATCATGGACGCCCTCGCCATCCACCCGTACCCGAACCCGAACGCGAAGCCGCCGCCACCGCCGGCGAAGGGCGGCTACGAGGACGCCAACTTCTTCGGTGTGACGCAACTCGACCGGGTCAGGGCTGCGCTCACAACGGCGTTCGCCGGAAGCGGGCAGCCGACGACGGCGGGCGGGCTGAAGCTCGTCATCGACGAGTACGGCTACCAGACCGACACTGCGGGCGACGATCGCTACAAGGGGACGGAAGGCTCAGGCGTCGTCAGCGAGGCCGACCAGGGCGCGTACTACAGCGACGCGATCACGAAGTTCCTGGCCTGCGACGCGACCGTCTCGGACGTGCTCCTGTTCCTGCTCGTCGACGAGTCCGGCCGTGGCGTGACGGCGGACGGCGGCGGCTGGCAGTCGGGCCTCGAGCACCCAGACGGGGCGCACAAACCGGCGTTCGACGCCGTGGCCGGGGCGATCAAGACCGGCTGCGCCGCCGGCTAGGGGCGCGAGCCTCGGGAGGGCGCCTCCCGGGCGCAGGCCACGGGCTCAGCGGGCAAGGGCATCGACCACGTCGCGGGCGACCCGGTACGCGCCCTCGCCCGGCTCCTCGCGCGCGGGAACGTGTACCGCCACGTTCAGCCACGTCCGCTCGTTATGCACCAGCAGGCGGTGCTCGACGCAGCGCTCGAGGAATCCGCCGATGTCCGTCTCGGAGACGCCGTCGTCGACGACTGGCGGTAGCACCAGCAACTGGCGCAGCGTCTGCGCCCTGTCGCAGGCAAGGAACACCGCAGCCTTCCAGCCGGTGAGCGCGGCCCGGCGCGGAGCCGCCGCATGCTCGCGGCGCGTGTCGAGGATGTAGAGCGTCCCGTCGCCGTCCTCGTTCATCGAGAGCATGCCGCAGGCGGTGTCCGCCATCCACGTCTGCGCGAGTGCCACGGCGCCACGCGCGTAGACATCGTCGGTGCGGTCAGCGGCGTAGTCGAAGTCGAAGTAGTAAGCGATCTCCATCACCTCCGCCCGCTCGAACGGATAGAGGTACAGGAACGGCGCCATCGGCCGGACGTTCTCCATCCCGAACGCCTCCGGCTCGGCGTGGTACGGGCTGAAGCGGTCGAGACGGATGGGGCCGTAGCCCGTCGGCGGGTCGAGGTGCCAGATCGCGTCGATCAGCGCCACCGTCTCCTCGTAGTCGGCTGCCTCCTCGCCGGGGAAGCCGTACAGGAGGTTCCAGAGCGGCTTCACGCTGTACTCCTTGCACCATTTCAGCAGCTCGATGTTGCGGAAGCCGGTCGTCCCCTTGCGCATCAGCTCGAGCACATGGTCGTTCAGGCTCTCGATGCCCGGCTGGATGAAGACCACCCCGGCGTCGCGGAGCTGCCGCACGTGCTCCGCCGTCAGGTTCGCCTTGACCTCCCAGAAGAAGTCGGCTCCGAGCCGAGCCTCCGTCAGCATCGGCAGCACCGACTTGAAATAACGCATGTCGAGAATGTCGTCGACCACGCTGAACGTCGCCACGCCGTAGCGTTCGCGTAGCAGCGTGATCTCCTCCAGCACGCGGTCGGGCGACTTGCTGCGGAACACCATCGTCGCGCCGTTCAGGCCGCAGAAGGTGCAGTGGGATCGCTCACCCCACCAGCAGCCACGGGCCGTCTCGACGAGCAGGAGGGGCGTGATCGCGCCGACGATCGGGCTCGACCTGAGCTGATCGAAGAACGGCTCGTAGTCGGGCACCGGCAACGCATCGAGGTCGGCGATCGAGGTTGCGGGCGCATTCCCTTCGGCCGGCGGCCCGTCACGCGAGGTGACGCCGGGGATCCCGCCGATGCCGAGGCCGCGCCTCCGTGCTGCGAGCACCGCCGGGAACGACTGGTCGGCCTCCCCGGAGAATGCGTAGTCGACGAATGGGAACCGGCGGTGGAGCGCCACCCCCATTGCCTCTTCCCAGTTCGCGCCCCCGAACGCGATCGCCGCCTCGGGGTGCAAGGCCTTCACCCGCGCGGCGAGGGCGAGCGACGCGATGTTCTGCTGAAACGTCGAGGTGAAGCCGACGAGGGTGTAGCGAGCCCAGTCGACGGTCGCCAGGCAGTGGTCGAGGTACGGACCGACCGCGGCCCGCAGTTGCCAGAGCCGCGCGATGTCGTCGTCCGTGAGCTGCCAGATCCCCCGCAGCACGTGGTCGACGTAGGCCTGGTCAGCAGCGGGCCGTGCCCCATAGAGCGCCTCGGTGAACAGCCAGTCGCCGGCGAATGCGGTATAGGGCACCTCTGCGCTGAGCCAGTGGTACTCACCGACGCCCACACGCTCGGCGAACGGCACCCCGAGGTAGCGCGTCTCGCACGCGACTTCGAGCTGCCGGCAGTGCGCCTGCAGCAGCCCGAGTGCGAGCGACGGCCGCTCGAGCGCGCCGAACGGCATGCTGACGAGCAGGACGCGCTCGCTGCGAGGCCTGCTACGCCCCATCTGGGCCTCGGCCGAATGCCACGCGTCGAGGCCCGGGGGAGAGCCGGCCGCCGGCAGGTCGCCGACGGCCCGTCGTACTTGGCTCAGAGGTGCAGATTCGCTGCTCCCTGCCCGGGTCCTGGCTTCGGGCCGATCGGCGAGATGATCGGCTCCCGCGAGATCGGCCTGATCGAGATCGGCGTGATCTGCTCGATCGGCTGGATCGGCTGGATCGGGTGGATCGGCTGGACCGGCTGGATCGTTCGCGGCTGGATCGGCTGGATCGGGGTGGTCGGCACGATTCCGCGGCCGCGGATGATCGGGTTGTCCGTCCAGTGGAAGTAGAACGGATCGATGGACGGCGCGACCTGCGTCACACCGTTGGTATTGAAGAGCTTGTGCGTTGTGAAGTCCGCGGCCCGCTGGTACGCGACCCCGTTCGGGAAGTTCGCGTTGTCGGGGGTGTTGTTACCGCAGAAGACCCCGTGGAAGTCGGTCCCCACGGCTAGCAGCCGGATGTAGTCGCCGAGGTACGGCAGGAACGTCCGGGCCGGGGTCGCCGACGGCGCCGTGTGCAGCACGACGACCGTCGCCGGGGTGCTCCACGCGTTGGCGGTCAGCTCGAGCTGCGTCACCCAGCGGCTACCTGTGAACTGCTGGCTCACGAGGCCGAGACGGCCGTGCCCGTCCACGGCGAGGCTCGGGTTCTTCGCGTTGGTGATCGTGCGAACGTCGTTCGACCAGGTCTGGCCGCGGTTGGTCGAGCGGCGGACGTGCAGCGTCCAGTCCGTGCCCGAGACGCCGCCGACGCGGTCGCACCAAGCGATCCAGACGTTGCTCGAGTTCGTGGGATCGACTGCGATCGAGAGGTCGCCGCCGAGGCGCTCCTGGCCCATGATGGCGTTCCACTTGATGAACCGGCCCGTCGCCACGCGCTGGCCGATCTTGCTGTCGCCCGGGTCGACGAGCGCGCTGAACGGATTGGCACCCGAGCCCCAGTTGTCGTCGCGGGTGACGACGACGTCCATGGTGATGTTCGGGACCGATCCGCTCACCCAGCGCTCATGGGCGGCATAGACCGTCCCGTCGGCGTGGAGCGCGAGGCGGACCGGAGGGCCGTCCTGCCCGGTGGTCGCCCGCCGCTCGACCGAGTGGGGCGCGAATCCCGCCGGGGCGGCCGCCGTTCTCGCGTCGAGCGAGAGATCGACCGTCCCGGTGTGGCCGCTGGGCTGGCCGAAGTCGTTGTTGCCGATATAGACGCGGTCCTTCGACGTCTTGCCGACGACCACGCTCCCGGCGACGACCCACGGCTGATCCTCGCTCGCGCGGTCGACCAGGAGCGTCATCGCCGTCGTCGAGGCGAAGGTCGCCGTGCGCAGGATGTTCAGATGCCCCGTCGAGCCGTTCAGCGTTCCTGCGTAGAGCACACCGCTCGTCGTTGCGAAGCCGACGGTGATGTCTCCGGTCCCGAACGGGCCGTTGCCGGGAACGACGGTGCGCAGCGACCAGGTGTTTCCGCCGTCGGTCGAGATGTAGATCGGAGCGAGCGCGCCGCCCATCGGCGCCGCCGTGAAGGCCGTGCCGACCATGTCGGTCGGTTTCGCCGGATTGACGGCGAGGTTCGGCTCGCTGTCCTGACTGGACTCCCCGCTCAACGAGAACGGGATCATGTTGACTATGTGGATCATCGACTCTCAGCTCCCGTTTCCGCGCAGCGTGTCGAGGGACTGAACCGGCTGGTAGTCGTCCAGGTGGAGGACCTGGAAGGCTGCGAGCTTGCTGAGCGGCTCATCGGAGTTGTGAAGCATCCAGAGCCCTCCCTGCCCTGCCTTGGGCTTCAGGGAGCTCCGCCACTGGACGTCGACGCTGTTGGCGTAGAGAACAGCGAGCTTGCCCGGCTTGACATTGCCCTTCTCGACGTGATCGACGTCGAGCGTGGCCTTCCACCAATCCGGGTCGTGCTCCGACAGCCCCTTCTTGGTCGCTTGCTCCAGCTTCGCGACGGTTCCGACCACGATCGCGTCGGCAGCGGCCGCGTGCTCGAGCAGGCGGTCCCTCTCGATCTGCGCCTGGAATCCCTGGAGCGGTGACAGGCCTCCCGCTGCTGCGGTCGCACCTACGGGCGACTCGACATCGCCTGCCGGGACGCGCCCGACCTCTGCGAGGGCGAGGCTGTCGCCGAACGCGGTCGCGTTCGCGAAGAAGGCCGCGCGGTCGCCCACCTTCGGGGCGACCCCCTTTGCGGCGAGTTGAAGCGTGACGCGGGTGTTCGCGAGCTCCGAGAACGCCGCGGGCGCATGCAGCACCTGCTCGACGACCACGATCGCGGTACGGCCGTCGACCGGCACGTCGGTCATCGTCGCGGCGCCGAGGTGCTCGATCGTCCCCAGGAAGCTGAACGCCGACTGGCGCAAGAGGTTCGGTATGGCCTTGGATTTGGCAGGCATCGAATCGCCTCCTCACTGTCTTGGTGTTCCGGCAATGCCGCGGTCGCCGGCCGGTTGCACGTCAGGCGGTCGCGCTTTGCTCTCGCCGCCATTCGATCCGCGCACGGAGCGCGAAGATCACGGTGGCAGCGCTCGCCAGCGCCACGATCAGCCACTCCGTGCCGCCGCTTACCCGGTCGGGGTCGACGTGGAAGACGATCTCGATCCACTCCTTCCACACGAGGCTCATGAGCAGCAGCAGCAGGCTGCCGCAGGCCAGGCCGGCCATCGTCCAGAAACGCCTGGTCGAATGTGTCATTTGGTGCACCCCTTCGATCGCGGGAAGCTGACGGTGTGTCGTCGGTCGTGCTCCGCAGGGGCCCGTCAACTCTGGGCAACAAGTCTTAAATCACTTTGCGGCTGGTATTGCAAGTCGCCGGCGAGAACTTCTGGCGTGGGTCGAGCACCGCGTCGATCGCCTCGATCACGCCGCCGACGGCCGGATCGTGACGAGGCTGTCGAGGCGGCCGAGAGCTCGTGCGCACTGCCGCGCCGCCGCTACGTGTTCGGCTCGGCGTCGGCCGGGCCGTTGCCCAACTCGTCGATGCGACCCTGCGCCGTGTCGAGCTTGCCGAGGCAGAAGCGGACGAGCTCCTCGCCGCGCTCCCACGCGGCGAGCGCGTCCTCGAGGCCGGTCTCGCCGCGTTCGAGGCGGCCGACCAGCTCCTCCAGCTCGCGCAGCGCGTCCTCGAAGCGGGGCTCGCTGGGGGCGGGCACCACGCCGGGCTCGGCATCCGCTCCGGGCGCAGGCGTGGCACCCGATCCTGGCGCGGCGTCGCTCATCTGGTCTCCTCCACACGCGTCGTGAGGCCGCCGCGAGCGAGCTGCACGTCGACGACGGCGCCGACAGCGACCCCTGCCGCGTCGCGCACGACGGCGCCGCCACGGTCGCCCGCGCCCGTGCCCGTCCGCACGATTGCGTAGCCCCGCTCTAGCGTCGCCTGCGGCGAGAGTGCCCGCAGCCGCCCGGCCGCCGCCTCCACCCGCGCCCGCTTGCGCTCGACGAGCAGCAGCGGCGCCCGCCGGAGCCGCTCGCGCGCCCCGTCGAGACGGTCACGGTCGCGGTCGAACGCCCGCCGCGCCCCGCGCGCCCGCGAGGTGCGCGAGCGCAGCAGCCGCTCGACCAGCTCCTCGAGGTCGGGCACGACGAGGCGCCCGGCGTGCGTGGGCGTCGAGGCGCGCACGTCGGCGGCGAGGTCGCACAGCGGCGTGTCCTGCTCGTGCCCGACGGCGCTCACCACCGGCACCGGGCACTCCGCGATGGCGCGCACGCTGCGCTCGTCGCTAAACGGCAGCAGATCCTCGAACGAGCCGCCGCCGCGCGTCACGATGATCACGTCGACCTCCGGCGCGGCGGCCAGCGCGCGCAGGGCGCCGACGATGCCGGTCGCCGCCTTCGGCCCCTGCACGAGCGTCTCGGCGACGAGGATGCGGGCCGGCGGGAAGCGTGTCGTGATGACGGTGATCACGTCGCGCTTGGCGGCAGCGTCGTTGCCGGTGACGATGCCGATGCGGCGCGGCAGGAAGGGAAGGGGACGCTTGCGGCTCTCGTCGAACAGCCCCTCGGCGGCGAGCTTCTGCTTGAGCCGCTCGAGCGCTGCGAGGTGGTCGCCCAGGCCGATCCGCTCGATCGCGCTGGCCCGCAGGTTGAAGCTGCCGCGCTGCGCGTACAGCTCGGGCTGGCCGTAGACGTGGATGCGCTCGCCGTCGGCAAGGCCGAGCTCGAGCGCGTCGAACTGGCGGCGCGCCATCTGCACCGACAGCGTGGCGCCGTCGACGGGATCCTTCAGCGTGAAGAAGACGCTCTGCCAGCGCTCCTGCCGGCGCAGCTCCGTCACCTCACCCTCGACCCACAGCGAGGGGAGCTTCTGGATCCAGATCGCGACCCCGCGGTTGAACGACTGGACGGTGTAGACCTTGCGGTCGCCGTACTCGAGGGCCTCGACCTTCACCGGCAGCGATGCTACCGCGCCCGGGCGCAGGGGTGGGCCGGCCGCCACGGCCGCCTCGACGGCCTCGTCGGCCTCGACGGCCAGCCGCTAGAGCAGGATCTCGGCCGCGGTCTCCGGGCGGCAGCCGCTGCGCAGCAGTTCCACTGCCTCGTGGAGATCGACGTCGCTTGCGGCGAGGCGCTCGACGAGGTGCGTCGGGAAGCCGGCCTCGAGCAGCACGTGCATGCGCCAGCTCTCGACCTTCGTGCGCTCGTCGTGCGGAGGGGGTGCGGTCGGGCTATTCATCGTCACGCGGTGTTCTGCTCGCCGCCGGCGATCCCTGCTACGGGCGCCGCAGCGAGCTCTCGAGCTCGGCGAGCCGCTCGCGCGTGCGCGTAAGGGTCTCCTCGACGCGGCGGGCCAGCTCGTCGAGCCGGCGCTCGAAGGAGTCCACGAGCTCGTCGCGTTGCAGCTCCAACCTCCCGGCGATGTCGGAGAGGCGCCGCTCGAGCCGCTGTGCCCCGGCCTCGCCGACCTGCGCCATCTGCACGGCGAGCAGTGAGTCGGCCTGCTTGGCGAAGCCCTCGACCGAGCGGTCGAGCTCGCGGGAGAGCCGGCGGGCCGCCTCCTCGCGGGCGGCGCGCACGACCTCGTCGAACTGGGCGGCGGCCGCCTCGGTGAACCGGGTGACCTCGCGGCCGACGAGCCGCTCGAGCGCCTCGACCTGGCGGCGCTCGACATCGGGGAAGATCTCGGCGGCGCGGCGCTGCGCCTCGGCGGACTCGCGGTCGATCGCCTCGGTCAGCTCGCGCTCGCGGCGTTGCAGCCGCTCGGCCAGGTCGTTGAGCGCGTGGCGGCGCTCGCTGGCGTGGCTCTCCAGCTCGGCGGCGGTGCGCGTGCCGATCTCTTCGACCGAGCGCTCGAGCTCGCCGCGCAGCCGGGCGATGGTGACGCGCTGCTCCTCGGCGAGCGCGTCCACCTGCGCGACCTCTCGCCTCAGCAGCCCCTCCGACTCGGCGATGCGCTGCCGGGCCCTCACGTCGAGCCGCTCGAGCTGATCCGCGAGCGCATGCTGTGTCCGCTCGAGGTCGGCCCCCCAGGCAGCCAGCTTCTGCTCGACGCTCCGCTGCGTCTCGACGAGCCGCGCCGTGAGCTCGTCGCCCAGCTGCTTCTCCTGGCCGGACAGCACCTGGCGCCGCTCCGCGGACAGGCGTCGCTCCTCGGCGGCGAACTCCGACAGCGAGTCCGCCCGGGTGCGGGCGAGAGTCCGCTCCAGCTCGGCCGTTCGCTCGGTGATCTCGACGGCGACGAGCTCCTTGATACGCGCCGCCGCTGCCGCGACTTCCGTCTCGACCGAGAGTGGCCGCTGGCTGCGCCGTCCGAACATCACCCGCAGCGTAGCGCCGCCAGCGGCCCCGCCTAGCCGAGCTGCGCCACGACGAGCGCGGCCCCGAGCGCGACGGCCGCTGCGGCGAGCGCCCGCAGCGCCGCCTCCGGAGCCGCGAGCAGCCCATCCCGGGACAGCGGCTCGGCCGTCCCGTCGGCGAGCTCGAGCTCACCGCGGACGGCGACGACCCGGCGCCGTAGCCGGCGGACGTCGGTCGAGAGCCGCCGCTGCGCATGCGCGAGCAGGGCCGCCGCGACGGCCGCGAGCACCGCCTCCGCACGCAGTGTCTCGGCCACCGCGAAGTACCCGGTGAGCACCGGGAACCCACCCCAGGTCAGCGCGAACACCACATCGTTGTGGAAGCCGGGCAGCTCGAGGTTGTACGCCACCACGAGAACGCCGCCGGCCGCCACGAACGCGAGCAGCCACAGCGTCGAGTCGACCGCGACGACCGCGCCGATTGCGCACGCGCCCGCCAGCGACACCAACGCCAGGGCCCACAGCGCGGCCGCTGGGATCGCCGTGCCGAGCGGCCGTCCGCGCAGCTCGTCGAGCGCGTGGGCGGCCACGCCCACCGCCAGCGCGAATGCCGCCAGCGTCTCGCCGAGCCGCGCCCAGGTCAGTCCGGGCGCGAGCCCCAGCCCGACCGCCACCGTGCCCAGGCACCAGGCCGTGTAGGGCAGGTGCAGCAGGCTGACGTAGTCGCGCAGGCCGCCGGGCGGGAGGGCGTAGAAGGCGGCGCGCGGACGGGACGGCGGCGCGGTCGGGCCTGCGGGCGCTGGAGAATCGCTCCGGCCGGCGCCGCTCACGAGCGGTGGCCCCAGATCACCACGCCACCGCCGACGCTCAACCGGCGCGCCTGGACATCGTGGATGCCGGCGGCGCGCCACCAGTCGAGCTGCACCGCCAACGGGTGGTCGCGGTAGAAGCCACGGATGCTCGGCCCCAGGAACCGGCCGACGTCAGCCCAGGCGGGTGAGAGCAGGCGGCCGGCGGCAGGCAGCACCGCGCCCACGTACACGTCCCAGAGCGGCCGCCACGCGCCAGCCGGCACCGCGAACTCGAGGCTCGCGAGCGGGCCGCCAGGGCGCACGACGCGCGCCAGCTCGCGCACCTGTACCGCCGGGTCGTCGACGTAGCGCAGCAGGTAGGTGACGGTGAGGGCGTCGAACGTCGCGTCGCCGAACGGCAGCGCCTCCGCGCTCCCCTCCACGAGCTGCACCCGCTCGGCGAGGCCGGCCCGCGACACCCGCTCACGCCCCGCGGCCAGCATCTCCGGGCTCTGGTCGAGGCCCGTGACCCGGCAGCCGGTGCGCGTCGCCAGGTCGATGGCGACCGCCGCGGTGCCGGTCGCCACGTCGAGTGTGTGCGAGCCAGGAGCGAGCGTGGGCGCGACGCACGACACGAGGAACCGCTTCCAGCGCGGGTCCTGAGCGAACGAGAGCAGCGCCGCCGTGCGGTCGTAGGTGGGGCCGAGCGGCGCGAACAGCTGGCGGGCGTGGCTGGTGCGGGCGGCTGCATCGTGGGGCACGCCCCCGAGTCTACGATGCGGCGGTGGCGCGGGAAGATGACCTGGGGCAGCAGCTCGAGCGCGTCGCGGCCGCCGCGCTGGCCTGGGCGGCCGCCGACGAGACGATTGTCGCCGTCATCCCGGCCGAGCCCGACCCGGGGCTGCTCGTCTTCCTCGTCGCGTTCGAGACGCTGGGCGCGCCGGACACGCCACGCACGTGGGTCGCGCTCGACGGCGCCGCGCAGCCGGTCGTGGCCTGGTCGACGGTGCGGGGCGCGGTCGCGATCGCCGCGATGTGCGAGGTGGCGGAGGAGGTGGCCGGCGGCGGTGACCTCGACGAGCTCCGCTCGCAGCTCGTCGGCCTCAGGCTGGTCGAAAACCCGCCGGGCATCGACGAGGCGCTGGCCGCGGTCGGGGAGCTCGAGCGCGCGCTGGGCCGGCCGCCGCGGATCGCAAGCCCCGGCTACCTCGACGGCGTCGGCACCGCGGTGCGCTCGCTCGAGCGGGCGCTGGGCGAGCAGGGGCAGTCGCCGTTCACCGAGGCGATGAAGCAGGCGCCGAGCGCCATCGAGGCGCTCACTCGCGAGGTCGAGGCCGGCCTCAAAGCCCGTCTGCCGTAGCGGCGGAGGGGAGCGGCGGGCCGGAGCGCGACTGCCGGGCCCCGGGCCGGAGCGCCATCGCCGAGCCCCGGGCGGCGCGTCGTGCCACGGGCGCCCACCCTTGTCGTGCGGCGGCAACGGGTGTAGCGTCGCCCGCACGATCTCCGTTGCCCGCCGGCGGGCGCGAAAGGAGTGCCTGTGCGGATCCGGATCACCGTGAACGGCAAGCTGCAGGAGCGTGAGGTCGAGCCGCGCCTGCTGCTCGTCCACTTCCTGCGCGACGAGCTGGCCCTCACCGGCACGCATGTCGGCTGCGACACCTCGAGCTGCGGCGCCTGCACCGTCCGCCTCGACGGCGACACCGTCAAGTCGTGCACCGTGCTCGCGGTGCAGGCCGACGGGGGCGTGGTGCAGACCATCGAGGGCCTGGCCATGAACGGCGAGCTACACCCGCTCCAGCGCGCCTTCCGGCAGGAGCACGGCCTCCAGTGCGGCTTCTGCACGCCGGGGATGATCATGGCCGCGACCGCGTTGCTCGACCTGGGGCGCGTGCTAACCGACGAGGAGATCCGCCACGGCCTCGAGGGCAACCTCTGCCGCTGCACGGGCTACGAGAACATCGTCAACGCGGTGCGCTCGGCGATCGCGGAGGTCTCGGCATGAGCGCCGTCCGCACGCCCGGCGGCATCGGCGTCGCCATCCGTCGCAAGGAGGATGCCGCGCTGATCGTCGGCCGGGGCCGCTTCGTTGACGACATCCAGCTGCCCGGCCTGCTCCACCTGGTGTTCGTGCGCAGCCCGCATGCGCACGCCGAGATCACTGCTATCGACGTCAATGCGGCGCTCGCCGTCCCCGGCGTCGTCGCGGCCTTCACCGCCGACGACCTCGAGTTCGCGGCCGGCGTCCCCTGCGCCTCGAACCCCACCGGCGACGCGAAGCAGCCGCTGCGCAGGCCGCTCAGCGCGGGCCGCGTGCGCATGGTCGGCGAGCCCGTCGTCGCGGTTGTCGCCGAGTCGCGCTACGCCGCCGCCGACGGCGCCGCCGCGGTCGTCGTCGAGTACGACCTGCTGCCCGCGGTCACCGACGCCGAGCAGGCCTCCCGGCCGGGAGCGCCGCAGCTCCACGAGATCGCCCCCGGCAACCTCTGCTGCACCCTCGCCGCCGAGACGCCCGACTTCGACGCGGCGGTCGCCGGCGCGCACGTCG
>JANXXF010000290.1 GCA_025350775.1 Actinomycetes bacterium | reverse complement strand
CGATGAGCGTGCCGATCGCGTCGGCCTTGGCGAGCCTCGGGATCTGGTTGCGGAACTCAAACGCGTCGAGAATATCCTGCACGTTCGGGGAGAAGCCGTCGAGGTACGCCTCGAAGTCCTGACGCAGTTGCCCCTGCTTCGCCACGGCGCGAAGATCGCGGAGAGTGAACTTCGACGTGTTGTAGACGGCCTGGCCGGCCGCTTGGCGCAGGGCGGCGTCCTGATCGTCGATACCTTCCTTGTCGAGGAACGCCTTCATCTCGAGCACCGCCTGCTTCGTCGGCTCGAGCACCGCGTCGAAGCGGCGGAGAATGGTCATCGGGAGGATCACATCGCGGTACTTGCCGCGCACGTAGACGTCGCGCAGCACGTCGTCGGCGACGCCCCAGATGAAGTCGGCAATTCGATGGAGATGGGCCTGCGGCGCGCTCATTCGACGAGTCCTGCGACGCGCTGCTGCGCCCTTCCCCTGTGCCTCATCACCGCTTGATGCCTCACACGCTCTCCCCCCATCGACACCAGGCAGTGTCTGGCCGAGACTACTGGACTGCACCCTCACAGCCAAGACTCCCTGGATACGGCGGATCACAGCTCTACTCCCAGTTGAGTCAAAGGCGGAAAGAGTGCTTCTTACGAACGCAAGACGCCGCAACCCCTCGCCGGTTACGCTGGCACCGTGGCCGTCTCGTCCCGCCCCGTCCCGCGCTGCCTCACGATCGCCGGCTCCGACTCGGGCGGCGGCGCCGGCATCCAGGCGGATCTCAAGGCATTCGCTGCAGCGGGCTGCCACGGGATGAGCGCGATCGTCGCGCTGACCGCGCAGAGCACCGTCGGTGTCACCGCGGTGCACGAGGCGCCGCCGGCCTTCGTCCGCGCCCAGCTCGAGGCCGTCTTCTCCGACATCGGCGTGGACGCCGCGAAGACGGGGATGCTGTTCTCGCGCGAGACCATCGAGACGGTCGCCGACTTCCTCGCCGCGCACCCGCTGCCCCTCGTCGTCGACCCGGTGATCATCGCCTCGTCGGGCGCGCGCCTGCTGCAGGAGGACGCCGTCGAGACGCTGGTCGCCCGCATCTTCCCGCTGGCAATGGTGATCACGCCGAACCTGCACGAGGCCGAGGCGCTGGTGGGCGCGCCTGGCGCCTCACGGCGCGAACTGGCGGAGGGACTCGTAGCGCTGGGCGCTCCCGCCGCGATCGTGACCGGCGGCCACGGCGCGGACCCCGTCGACTGGCTCTTCGATGGGCGCGAGCACACCGCGATCCCGGTCGAGCGGCTCGCGGTCGCCGCGACACACGGCGCCGGCTGTACGCACTCGGCCACGCTGTGCGCGCTGCTCGCACACGGCTGGTCGCTTGTCGACGCCGCCCGGGGCGCCGCCCTCGCCGCCACGCGCGCAGTGCGGCAGGGCCTCGTCGAGATCGGTGCCGGCGACGGCCCGGTGGACGTGCTGGGCATCCGCGACCGTGCTCCGTCCAGGTGAGCGGAGGCTCGCCCAGGTGAGCGCAGCGCCGTGAGCCGCCGCCGCCCCGGCGACCGTCTCGCCGACGTCGGCGAGCTCGGCCTGCTCGCCGAGCTCGAGCGGCGCGGCCTGACCGTCGACGTCGAGCACGACGCCGCGCTGCTCTCGGGCGGCCTCGTCGTCACGCAGGACGCGCTCGTCGAGGGCGTCCACTTCCAGCTCGACTGGATCTCGTGGCGCGATCTGGGCTACAAGGCCGCCGCCGTGAATATCAGCGACCTTGCCGCCTCCGCCGCCGAGCCCGAGGCGCTGATCGTCTCGCTCGGCCTGCCGCCCGCAACGCTCGTCGCCGACGTCGTCGAGCTGTACGAGGGGATCGCCGAGGCCGGCGTGCCGGTGCGCGGCGGCGACACCACCTCGGCCGACCGCGCCTACCTCTCGGTGACGGCGCTCGGCCACTCCGTGCACGTCCCGGGCCGCGGTGGCGCCCGTCCGGGCGACCTCGTCGTGGTCACCGGGCCACTGGGCGCGTCTGGCGCCGGCCTGCTCTGCCTGGAGGCCGGCCGCCGCGACGACCCCGCGGCCGCCGCGCTCGTGCGCGCCCACAACCGCCCGCCGCTGCGCCTGGCCGAGGGCCGCGCGCTGGGTGCCGTAGCGACCGCGCTGATGGACATCTCCGACGGCCTCGCCACCGACGCCGGCCACATCGCCCGCCGCTCGGGCTGCCATCTCGCGATCGAGCTCGCCCGCGTCCCGGTGGCCGACGGCGTCGCCGAGGTGGCGGCCGGCGCCGGCCGCACTCGCTGGGAGCTCGCCTGCGCCTTCGGCGAGGACTACGAGCTACTCGCGACGGTGCCGCCGGAGGCGCCGCTCCCGCCCGGCTGCGTCGTGATCGGCCGTTGCGAGGCGGGCCAGGGCGCGGTGTTCCTCGACGCCGCCGGCCGCGAGGTCGTCCTCCACGGCTGGGAGCACTTCCGCTAGCCGCCGGTCAATCGCGGCGGCCCGCGGCCGGCTAACGCGCAGGCGGATACGCGATGAACTCGAGCAGGCTGCCGTCCGGGTCGCGGAAGTAGACGCTCGCCCCGGTGCCGCGGCCACCCTCGCGCGGCCCGGGCCCGGCGATCACGGGCACGCCGTGCGCGGCGAGATGGGCCACGGCCTCCTCGACCGTGCCCGGCCACACCATGCAGAGATCGCTGTTGCCGGGCACGACACGGAGCGTCGCCCGCAGCCCCGGTGACAGCCCGGGCCCGTGCACGTTGAGCTGCTGCTCGCCGAAGCGGTACGCGTAGCCGTCACCGCGGCGCACGATCTCGGCACCGACGACATCGCGGTAGAAGGCGTTGGAGCGCGCCCAGTCCGAGACGGCGATGACGACGTGGTCGAGCCGCACGCGCGGGGGCGGCGGAGTCGCGGCCGGCGGTGGCGGCGGCGTCACGGCCGGTTGTAGGCCCCGCGCCGGATCAGCTCGCCGCTCCCCTGCTCGGCGACGAGCCTGCCCCGGTCGACGACGACCCGACCGCGCACGACGGTCGTCACCGGCCACCCGACCGCCTCGAGCCCCTCGTACGGGTCGAAGTCGGAGCGGGACTGCATCCGCTCGCTCGTGATGCGCAGCCGGTGCTCGGGGTCGATGATCGCGAAGTCCGCATCCGCGCCGACCGCGATCGTGCCCTTGCGCGGCCACATGCCGAACAGCTTCGCCGGGTTCGTCGAGGTCACGGCGACGAGCTGGCTGAGGCTGAGCCGGCCCTTGCGCACGCCCTCCGAGTACAGCATGCCGAGGAAGGTCTCGACGTTGGAGACACCGCCGGGGATGCTTGCGAAGTCGAGCGACGGGTCGGTCTTCTGCGCGAGCGTCCAGGTCGTGTGGTCGGTCGCACAGGTCTGGATCTCGCCGCGCGCCAGTGCCGCCCACAGAGCGTTGCTGTCGGCCTCGGTGCGCAGCGGCGGCCAGGCGACGTACTTGCGCGCCTCGTGCCCGGGCAGGCGGTACTGCCGTTCGTCGTGGAAGAGGTAGAGCGACCGTGTTTCGACGTAGAGCTCGGCGCCACGCGCGCGCCCGCGCCGCACCGCCTCCAGCGCGGCGATCGACGAGAGGTGGACGAAGTAGATCGGGCAGCCCAGCAGCTCGCCGTAGATCGCGAGCTTCTCGGTTGCCAGCGCCTCGGCCAGGTCTGGTCGGGCCTCGGGCAGCGCGTCCATCTCGAAACGGCCCTCGCCGACGAGCCGCGCGGTGAGGTGCTCGACCAGCGCGCCGTCCTCGGCGTGGACGTTCACGAGCATTCCGGTGTCGGCGGCGCGGCGCAGCACCGCGAGCACGTTGTCGTCGCCGAGCTGGAAGCCCGGCACTGCGGTGAAGAGCTTGACGCTGCAGAAGCCGGCATCGCGCACAGCCTCGAACTCGGCCAGCACGGACGCGTCGACCCGCGTGACAACGGGATGGAAGGAGTAGTCGACGTACGATTTCGGCGCCGCCTTCGCCGCCTCGCGGTCGATCGCCTGCCCCAGCGACTCGCCCTCACCCTGGAAGGCGTAGTTGACGTAGGTGGTGACACCGCCGAACGCGGCCGCGCGGCTGCCGCTCTCGTAGTCGTCCGCCGTGACGGAGTCGCCGAGCCCCGTCTCGAAATGGGTGTGCACGTCGATCGCGCCGGGCACCACGATGCAGCCCGTCGCGTCGATCACCTCACGGCCCTCGACATGTTCGGCGACTGCGCAGATCCGGCCCCCGTCAATGCCGATGTCGGCCCGGAAGGTGGCCTCGACGGTAGCGATCAACCCTCCCCGGATCACCGTCTCAACGGGCACGCGCGGCTCCTCTCATCCGGCCGCGGCCGACCCATGGCCGCGGGGCTACGCCGAGATCCAGGGCGCGAGCGCCTTCTCGAAATGCGCCTTCGGGCGCGCTCCGACGACGGTCTCCTTCGGCTCGCCGCCGTCGAACACCATCACCGTCGGGATCGAGAGGATGCCGTACTTGCCGGCGGCACCCGGGTTCTCGTCGATGTCGAGCTTGACGAACTTGACGTTGTCGTGGGCGGCGTCGAGGCCGGCAAGGATCGGTGCGATCGCCTTGCAGGGGCCGCACCACGGCGCCCAGAAGTCGACGACGACGGGCCGGTCGGACTCGAGTACCTCGGCAGCAAAGGTGGCATCGGTGACTTCGATCATGCAGCCGATGCTACCGGCAGCGGGACGTATCATCGGCCGTGTGACCGCGCGCCCGCTGCCCAGCAACGAGGACGTCGCCGCGCAGCTCGACCTGCTGGGCGACCTGCTCGAGATCGAGGGCGAGGGCTCGTTCCGGATCGCGGCCTACCGCCGTGCCGCCATCCGTGTGCGCGAGACGGCGATCTCGATCGCGCAGCTCGCGCTGGACGGCAAGGCGAAGGAGCTGCCCGGGATCGGCACGACGATCGAGGAGAAGATCGTGCAGATCGTCGACCTGGGCGAGATCGAGGCGTTGACGAAGCGCAAGGCGCTGATCCCCGCCGACGTCGTCCAGTTCACGAAGCTGCCCGGGCTGGGGCCGAAGACGGCGCGCAAGATCTGGCAGGAGCTGGGCGTCACCACCGTCGACGAGCTGCGCGCCGCCGCCGAGGGCGAGCTGCTGCGGACGCTCGGCGGGGTCGGGCCGAAGCTGGAGGCCGCCGTGCTGAAGGCGCTCGACGAGCGCGGCGCAGCAGGGCCGCTGGAGGAGCGGCGCGCCCTGCTCGGTGACGGGCTGCCGGCTGCGCTGGCCGCGGTCGAGGAGCTGCGTGCGCACCCGGCGGCGGTGCGGGTGTCGGAGGCGGGCTCGCTGCGGCGGCGGCGCGAGACCTTCAAGGACATCGACCTGATCGCGACCTCCACCGACCCTGTTGCGCTGATCGACTTCTTCACGACCCTGCCGTGGGTGCTCGAGGTCGTCTCGCAGGGCGACACGAAGGCCACCGTCGTCTCGCGCGAGGGGCTGCGCTTCGACCTCCGCGTCGTCCAGCCCGAGGCGTACGGCAACCTGCTGCAGCACTTCACCGGCTCCAAGGAGCACAACATCCAGCTGCGCGAGGATGCGCAGCGCCGCGGCCTCTCGATCTCGGAGTGGGGCGTCAAGGTGGAGGCCACCGGCGAGCTCGTCACGCACGAGGACGAGGCGGGGGTGTACGGGCTCCTCGGCTACGCGTTCATCCCGCCGGAGCTGCGCGAGGGCGGCGGCGAGCTGGCGGCGGCGCGCCTCGACGCCGATGGCCGCGACCGGCTGCCCGCGCTCGTGCCGTACGGCTCGCTGCGCGGCGAGTTGCACTGCCACTCGACCTGGTCGGACGGACGCGCGAGCCTGCGCGAAATGGTGGAGGCTGCCATGGGCCGCGGCTACGACTACCTCGCGATCTGCGACCACTCGCAGCGGCTGCGCGACGGCCGGCTCGAGCAGCAGGCGGCAGAGGTAGCGGCGCTCAACGAGCAGGTCGCGCCGTTCTGCGTCCTGCGCGGCGTCGAGGTCAACATCCGCGCGAACGGCTCGCTCGACCTCACCGACGACGAGCTGGCCGGGCTCGACTGGGTGGTCGCGTCGCTGCACTCCTCATTCCAGAAGAGCCCCACGGAGCGCGTGCTCGCGGCGATTGAGAGCCCTCACGTCGACTGCATCGGCCATCTGACGACGCGGCTGATCAACACGCGGCCGCCGGCCCCGATCGACGTGGAGCGCGTCGTCGCGGCAGCCGCCGCCACCGGCACCTGCCTCGAGATCAACGGCCAGCCCGAACGGCTCGACCTGCGCGACACACACGCGCGCCTGGCCGGGGAGGCCGGGGTCGGGATCGTCTGCACGAGCGACGCGCACTCGACCGCGGGCCTCGCCTACGCCGACCTCGCGCTGGCGGTTGCCCGGCGCGCCTGGCTGACGGCGCCGCAGGTGCTCAACACGCTGCCCTGGGCCGAGCTGCAGGGGAGGCTGAAGGGGTGACGCGGAGCGACGAGCCGCTGCCGCGCGACGCGCCGACCCCGCGCGACGAGCCGCTGCCGCGCGACGACGCCTTCGCCGCGACGGGCTTTCACGACGACGCGCTGGCGGCCGTGGCCTGGGTCGAGCGCTACCTCGCGCGGGTACCCGAGCTGCCCGTGCTCTCCCCGCTGCGCCCGGGCGCCGTCCGCGCGCAGCTCCCCGCCTCGCCGCCGGAGCGGGGCGAGCCGTTCTCGGCCCTCCTCGGCGACCTCGACGAGATCGTCGTCCCCGGCCTCACACACTGGAACCACCCGCGCTTCTTCGCGTACTTCGCGATCACCGGGTCGGCACCGGGGATCCTCGCCGAGCTGCTGATCGCTGCCATGAACGTGAACGGCATGACGTGGCGCACCTCCCCTGCCGCCACCGAGCTGGAGGAGCTCGTCCTCGACTGGCTCGCCCAGCTCTTCGGCCTGCCCGCCGGCTGGCACGGCCACATCGAGGACGCCGCCTCCACCTCGACCCTGGCCGCGCTCGCCGCCGCGCGCACGCTGCGCCCGGGCGGCGCCGTCTACGCCTCCGAGCACGCGAACTTCTCGGTCGAGAAGGCCGCACGGCTGCTCGGGCTCGAGTACCGCACGGTGCCGGTGGACGCCGACTTCCGCCTGCGCGCCGACCTCGTCGACTACGACGCCGCGACGGCCGTCGTGGCCACCGTTGGCACCACCGCGACGACGTCAGTCGACCCGGTTGCCGCGCTGGCCGACGGCTGCGAGCGCTCGGGAGCGTGGCTGCACGTGGATGCCGCGTACGCCGGCTCGGCGTGGGTGTGCCCGGAGCTGCGCTGGAGCCTCGCCGGCTGCGAGCGCGCCGACTCGGTCGTCGTCAACCCGCACAAGTGGCTGTTCACGCCGATCGACTGCTCAACGCTGTGGACGCGGCGGCCCGAGGCGCTGGCAGCCGCGTTTTCGGCGCGGCCCGACTACCTGCGCCCCTCCGAAGGCGGCGCGCTCGACATCAAGGACTACGGCCCGGCGCTGGGCCGGCGCTTCCGCGCGCTCAAGCTGTGGGCGGTCATCCGCGCCTTCGGCCGTGAGGGCCTGCAGGCGGCGATCCGTGAGCACGTGCGGCTGGCGGCGCTCTTCGCGGTGTGGGTCGCCGCCGAGCCCGGCTGGGAGATTTGCGCGCCCGTCCCGTTCTCGGTCGTCTGCTTCCGCCACGACGGCAGCGACGAGGAGAACGAGGCCATCGTCGAGCGGGTCAACGCCTCCGGGGTCGCCTTCCTCGCCGGGACGAAGCTGAACGGCCGCTTCGTGATCCGCCTCGCCATCGGGCACGAGCGCACGACCGTGGAGGACGTGCGGGTGACGTGGGAGGCGTTGCGGGAGGCAGCGGGCTGATGCTCCTTGCCTACATAGACGAGTCTTATGACGATGACGACTACTGGCTGACTGCGCTGCTCGTGCCGGATACCGACCACGCCTCGCTGTCGAAGCGGCTGCGAGGAGTAGCTGACAAGGCAGTAACCGCGCACGGGCTCGACAGCTCGGCGGAGTTCCGCGGCTACGACGTCTTTCATGGCGAGCGAGAGTGGGAGCCGTTGAAAGCAGCGCCCAGACAGAGGATCGGAATCTACAAGGCAGTGCTCGACGCAGTTGCCCAGGCCGGATGCAGGGTGATCGTTGCCGGCGCTGTGCGCGCAGCCACCGAGAAGAGATGGCCGGGGTACCACCCGAC
>JANXXF010000259.1 GCA_025350775.1 Actinomycetes bacterium | reverse complement strand
GCACCGTCATCGTCGCCGTGCTCATGTGCGCACCGCGAAGCGGTCGGGGGCGAACCTGCTGATGGGAACGGGTGGCTCTTCGCCGGCGACGAGCGCCGCGACGACGTCGCCGGTGATCGGCGCCAGCAGGATGCCGTTGCGGTAGTGGCCCGTCGCCACGATCAGCCCGTCGAGGGCGCCGCGGCCGAGCAGCGGCATGTTGTCGGGCGACCCGGGGCGGAGGCCGGCGATCGCCTCGACGAAGTCGAGCTCGGCGACAGCGGGCAGCACGCGGTACGCCTCGCGCAGCAGCTCGTGCACGCCGCCGGCGGTGACGGTGACGTCGAACCCCATCTCCTCGACCGTCGCGCCGAGGCAGACGCGGCCGTCGGCGCGCGGGACGACGTAGATGCCGGGCGTCCAGACGTTGTGCTCGGCGATGCGCTCGCCGGCGGGGTGCGCGAGGTTGACGATCTGGCCCTTGACCGGGCGCACCGGCGGGCGGGCGGCGGCGGGCAGCCAGGGCGCGCCCCAGGCCCCTGTCGCGAGGACGACGTGGCCCGCGTCGATGCGCGTCCCCGACGTGGTGACGACGCCGCGGATGGCGCCGTCGCCGTCGAGCAGCGCCTCGACCACCTCGTCGCCCGCCAGCACGTGCACGCCGGCCCGCTCGCACGCGCGCAGCAGCGCCGCGCAGGTCTGGCGCGGATCGACTTCGCCCTCGTGGGGCGAGAGGATGCCGCCGGCGCAGGCGGGGGCGAGGCCGGGCTCGAGCTCGCGGGCGCGGCTCGGCGTCAGCCACTCCACGGGCAGGCCGGCGTCGGTCTGGAACCGGTGCAGGCGCCGCAGCGACTCGGCCTCGTCGCGGTCGAGGGCGAGGTGCAGCGTGCCGCAGCGGCGCAGGCCTGCGGGCAGTCCGCTGGCGGCCTCGAGCTCCGCCGCAAAGCCGTCCCAGCACGCGTTGCCGGCGAGGGTCAGTGCGAGCAGCTCCTGCTCGCCGAACTGCGCCTCGGTAGCGGGGGCGAGCATGCCGGCGCCGACCCACGACGCCTCGCGCCCCGGCACGCCACGGTCGACCACGACGACGCCGAGGCCGCGCCGGGCCGCGAGCCGCCAGGCGACGGCGAGCCCGACGATGCCCGCGCCGACCACCACCACGTCGGTGGCGATCCGGTGTGACTGCTCGTTCCCTGCGATCCGACTCACCTCCCTGCGCCGGCATGACCCGGATCAGGTTCTGACGGTCGGCGGCGCTCCCTGCCGCCCTCTCAGCCCGGCGCGCCGGACTCCCGTTACCCGTCCATCGTAACCTCAGCCGGGGCGGGGGCGCCGGGCTAGTCTCCCTCCATGGATGCAGCGGCCCGGCCGGCGCGCCTCGCAGGCGCGCGGCTCTACCTGATTCTCGAGGCGAGCCCGGGCGGCCGCGACGCCGTGCCGATCGTCGAGGCGGCGCTGCGCGGTGGGGTCGACCTCGTCCAGCTGCGCGAGAAGACGCTGCCGGACGGCGAGTTCGTCGCCGTCGCCCGCCGCCTCGCAGCCGCGTGCGACCGTGCCGGCGCCCTGTTCGTCGTCAACGACCGGCCCGACCTGGCCGCTGCCTGTGACGCCGACGGCGTCCACGTCGGCCAGGACGACGTTGCTCCCGCGGAGGCCCGCCGCCTCGCCGGCGCCGGCCGCTTCGTCGGCCTCTCGACGCACTCGCCCGCCCAGATCGCGGCCGCGCACGCTGCCGGCGTCGACTACATCGGCGTCGGGCCTGTGTGGGAGACCGCGACGAAGCCGGGCCGGGCCGCCGTGGGGCTCGAGCTGGTCGCCGAGGCGGCGCGCAGCGCGCGGCTGCCGTGGTTCGCGATCGGTGGCATCGATCTCGCCAATCGGGAGCAGGTGCGCGAGGCGGGGGCGACGCGGCTGGCGGTCGTCCGCGCGATCCGCGACGCCGCCGACCCCGAGGCGGCGGCGCGTGCCTTCCGCAGCGCCCTGCCCGCGTAGGCGGGCCGGTACGCGGAGCCTGACCCTGCCCGATCACCGGTAACATGCCCGCCATGGCCGAGATCGGGACGATGCGTGTGAAGAGTGGCCTCGCCGAGATGCTCAAGGGCGGGGTCATCATGGATGTGGTGAACGCCGACCAGGCGAAGATCGCCGAGGAGGCGGGAGCCTGCGCCGTGATGGCGCTCGAGCGCGTTCCGGCCGACATCCGCGTGCAGGGAGGCGTCGCCCGCATGTCGGATCCCGACATGATCAAGGGCATCCAGGCTGCCGTCACGATCCCCGTGATGGCCAAGTGCCGGATCGGCCACTTCGCCGAGGCGCAGATCCTGCAGGCCCTCGAGGTGGACTACATCGACGAGTCCGAGGTGCTCACTCCGGCCGACCTCGAGAACCACGTGGACAAGTGGAAGTACACAGTGCCGTTCGTGTGCGGCGCGACCAACCTGGGCGAGGCGCTGCGCCGGCTCGGTGAGGGCGCGGCGATGATCCGCACCAAGGGCGAGGCCGGCACCGGCGACATCGTCAACGCGGTCACCCACATGCGCAGCGTGTTCGGCACCATCCGCAGGCTCGGCTCGATGGTCGAGGAGGAGCTGTACAGCGAGGCCAAGCGCCTCCAGGCCCCGTACGAGCTGGTCAAGTGGGTCGCCGAGAACGGCCGGCTGCCCGTCGTCACGTTCACCGCGGGCGGCATCGCCACCCCGGCCGACGCGGCGCTCTGCATGCAGCTCGGCGCCGACGGCGTGTTCGTCGGCTCCGGCATCTTCAAGGCGGGCAACCCGGCGCAGCGTGCCCGCGCGATCGTCGAGGCCACCACGCACTTCAACGATCCCGAGATCCTGGCGCGCGTCAGCGCGGGCCTGGGCGAGGCGATGGTCGGCATCTCGACCGCGTCGCTGAAGCCCGAGCAGCTGCTCGAGACGCGCGGCTGGTAGACGGAGCGGCTCGCCTACTGGATCGACGGGTTTGCCGAGGCGAACGATGTGCGTCTCCAGCCGCTGATCCGAGCGTACGAGGCGGCGGCGCGTGCTTACGCCGCCACTCCCCGGTCTTGGCGTGCCGGAGACCCGCGGCGGCAGCGGTCCCGACGGGAAGAAGTCGCCCGCTCGCGATCCGATCGGACGATCCGGCTGGGACGCTCGCGCGCCCGTCGATACCATGTTCTCCCGTGGAGAAGCCGCTACGTATCGGTGTCCTCGCCCTGCAGGGCGACTTCCGCGAGCATGCGGCGATGCTGCGCCGCCTCGACGCGGCTGTGGTAGAGGTGCGGCTGCCCGGGCAGCTCGACGGGCTAGACGGCCTGATCATCCCCGGCGGTGAGTCGACGACGATCGGCAAGCTCGCCGCGATGTACGGCCTCGACGACGCGATCCGCGCGTTCCGGGGCGCTATCTTCGGCACCTGCGCCGGCCTGATCCTGCTCGCCCGGGAGGCGGTGGACGGGACGCACGGCCAGCCTCTGCTCGGCCTTGTCGACATCGCCGTGCGCCGCAATGCGTTCGGCCGCCAGGTCGCTAGCTTCGAGGCCGACCTCGAGGTCGAGGGCGAGCCGGAGCCGGTGCATGCCGTCTTCATCCGCGCGCCGTGGGTCGAGTCGGCCGGGCCGGGCGTGCAGGTGCTGGCCGAGGCCGCCGGGCATGCTGTGCTCGCGCGCGAGGGCCGCTACCTCGTCGCCGCGTTCCACCCGGAGCTCACCGGCGACACGCGCATTCACGAACAGTTTCTCGATCTCGTAAGGGAGGAGCAGGGTGTCCGGGCATAGCAAGTGGTCGACCATCAAGCACAAGAAGGGCGCCGCCGATGCGAAGCGCGGCAAGCTCTTCTCGAAGCTCTCGCGCGCGATCATCATCGCCGCCAAGGAGGGCGGAGGCGACCCGACGGGCAACCTCGCCCTGCAGAACGCGATCATCAAGGCGAAGAGCTACTCGATGCCGAAGGACAACATCGAGCGGGCGATCGCGCGCGGCGCCGGCACCGACGCGGACGCGACGAACTACGAGACGATCGTCTACGAGGGCTACGGCCCCGGCGGGGTCGCCGTGATCGTCGACGCGCTCACCGACAACAAGAATCGCACCGCCTCCGACGTGCGCCACGCGTTCGACAAGTACGGCGGCAACCTCGGCACGACGGGCTCGGTCGCCTACCAGTTCGAGCGGCGCGGCCAGATCATCGTCAACGGGCCCGCCGACGAGGACGAGCTGATGCTCGCCGCCGCCGACGCGGGCGCCGACGACGTCGTCAACGACGGCGACACCTTCCAGGTGCTCTGCAGCATCGACGCCTTCGGCACGGTGCGCGACGCGATCGAGGCCGCCGGCTTCTCGATCGAGGCCGCCGAGCTGACGATGGTGCCCAAGGTCACCGTCGACGTCACCGAGGAGTCGGTGGCGAAGAAGCTGATGAAGCTGATGGACGTGCTCGAGGACAACGACGACGTCCAGGAGGTTTTCGCCAACTTCGACATCCCTGAGGAGATCCTCGAGGCGGTCGCCGGGTAGGTCGGCCCCGGCCGACGGGTGCCGGCCGGGCAGGGTCATCAGCCGTTCGTCCGGCTCCTTTCAACCCGTGGGCGACAGCGCCCGGGTATTCCGCGTCGCTAGCGCGCGGTAGTCTGCCGCCGTGGATCTGCCCGCGGGAATCAGCGACGAAGCGCAGCTCCGGGCGATTATCGGGGAGCCGAGCGAGCTCGTCGTCTCGAAGATCAGCGACCGGCTCAACCCGCTGACGCGCCAGTTCGTCGAGCGGTCGCCGTTCGTGTGTGTTGCCACCACGCGGCCCGACGGAGGGATGGACGTCTCGCCGCGCGGCGACCCGGCCGGCTTCGTGCGCATCCTCGACGAGCGCACCTTGCTCCTGCCCGACCGGACCGGCAACCGCATCGCGGACACGCTGACGAATCTGCTGCGCGACTCGCGGATCGGCCTGCTCTTCCTGATCCCCGGCGTCGGCGACACCTTCCGCGTCAACGGCCGGGCGGTGCTGACGGACGACGCTGAGCTGCTCGCGCCGTCGGCGGTGGAGGGGAGGCCGCCGCGCCTGGGCATCGTCGTCGCCATCGAGGAGGCGTACACGCAGTGCTCGAAGGCGCTGATCCGCTCCGATCTCTGGAATCCCGCCGGCCACGTCGACCGCGGCGAGCTGCCGACGAACGGCGAGCTGCTGCGGTCGCTGCGCGACGACGACTTCGACGCCGGCCAGTACGACAAGGAGCGGGCAGAGCGGTACGCGCGGCGCGAGGGGCTCTACTAGGCCCGGCTCGGGAGACGGCGATCCATCGCCGACGGGCAGCTCTACCGGTGCGGGCAGTGGCTCCCGCCGAGCGGCCTCATCGTCACGGCTGAGCGCAACGCGGCAGGTTCGATTCGGGCGACCGAGGGTACTGTGAAAGTCGAGATGGAAGGTCGCCACCAACCGTGAGCAAGCAGCGCTGGCAGGACGAGCCGGAGGAGCATGACTTCCCCGCAGCCGGGGAGTACCTGAGCCTGCTGTTCTCGGAGGCCGCGGCGGCAGCGTGCGTCGAGGCCCTGGCGAGTGCGGACACGGTCTACCGGAAGGCCAAGGACATCATGCGGGCCAGCGGGCTCCCTCTGCTGCCGGACGACAATCCGCACGTGGCGAAGGACCTCAAGGCGGTGGCGCGCGGCGGGCTGCTCTCACCGGTCCTGCTCGTCCGTGGCCGGGCGATGACCGGGATGTCGCTGATCGTGGCCGACGGGTATCACCGGATCTGTGCCAGCTACCACCTCGACGAGAATGCCAGCATCCCCTGCCGGCTCGTCGATCTGCCGTGACCGTGGCCCACCCTGCGGCCGATCCAGGCTGTGACCGGGCGCCGCTCGCGTTCGCGCTGCCGGGAAGTCGCGGCCGCGACGAGCACTGGGTCGAGTCGCGACGTCTGTTCTCGGAGCTGTTCGGGACATTCCTGTTCGTGCTCGTCGGCGCCGGGGCCACGGTCGTCGGCGCGCTTGGCCACGGGGAGATCAGCCGGTCTGCTGCCGTCGCCGCACCGGGCCTGATGGTGATGGTGATCGTTCTTTTCATGGGCGCTGTCTCGGGCGCTCACCTCAATCCCGCCGTCACGCTCGCGTTCAGCCTGCGCGGCGACTTCCCCTGGCGGCGCGTGCCTGGCTACGTGCTGGCCCAGGGTGTGGGGGCGACGCTCGCATGCCTCTTCCTGTGGGGCGTCTACGGCAAGGTCGGCATGCTCGGCGCCACCGAGCCGGGAGTCGGGATCAGTGACTGGCAGGCACTGCTGACGGAGCTGGCTCTGACGGTCGGGCTCGTCAGCACGATCCTCGGCACGGCCTCGCGCGCCCAGAACGTCGGGGCGCTCTCGGCGGTGGCCGTTGGCGGCTACATCGTTCTCGCGGGCCTCTGGTCGAGCCCGATCAGCGGGGCGTCGATGAACCCGGCACGCTCGCTTGCGCCCGACCTCGTGCTCGGCCGCTTCGGTCACGTCTGGATCTACCTCGTCGGGCCGCTCGCCGGCGCCGTCATCGCCGT
>JANXXF010000210.1 GCA_025350775.1 Actinomycetes bacterium | reverse complement strand
GGTGCCCGTCGACGCCGTCAGCGTCTGGCCGAAGCTCGCGGTTCCAGACAGCTGCGGCAGAGCGACCGCGGTCGGAGCCGAAAGCGCGCCGACGACGCCGGTCGCGCTTGACGTCGCCTGTGCCGAGCCGGCCGCGTTCGTCGCTGTAGCGACAACGCGGATCGTGTGACCGACATCCGCAAGCGCGACGCCATAGGTCTGACCGTTCGCGCCCGCGATCGTGATGCAGCCGCCACCGGAACTGTCACAACGCTCCCACGTGTACGCAAACACGATCGGCGTCGTTCCTGTCCACGACCCGCTCGACGCGGTCAACGTCTCCCCCTGGCCGGCGACGCCCGCAAGCACAGGCGTCGCCGCGTTGACGGGCGCCGCGTCGGCGCTCGCCCTCGGCGCGAACACAGAGGCGCCGAGAACACCGACGAGTCCTGCTGCGAAGGCTGCGACGGCCCGTCTCTGCCATCCGACCGTTGCGTCGCGCTTCATCTCTCTGTCAGCCGCTTCCGGGTGTTGCCGCGGTCGCAGCTGCCGGTTGAAGGGCGGAGCGTGTGGCCGGGCCGACGACTCCGTCTGGTGGCAGCTGATGGGAGGTTTGGAAGTCGCGGGTGACGGTGGCGGTCGTCGCGCCGAACACGCCGTCAGGCGTGAGCAGCGGCTGCCCCGGACGCGCGACCCGCAACCAGGCGTTGAGGAGGTCCTGCAGTTGCGCGACGGCTGCTCCGCGGTCGCCGAGCTTCAATGGTGCGCTCCCGAGCTGGAGCTGACCACCGGTCTGCGCCGAGGCCACCGGGGGAAGGCCGCGCAGCCGACGTTCCAGTCTCGTCAGGCTGGGGGTGTCGACCAGGTCACCGCTGGAGAGCAGGCGTGACGCCAGGCCTCCGGCTGTGACGGCGTTGCCGCTCGACTTCGCGGCCGGGGTCTCCACCCTGTCTTGCCAGATCACGTCTGCGGCGACGAGATAGGTGGCCGCCCGTTGCAGGCCGGCAAGCCCGTCGGACTGTTGCTTCGAGCTGATTGCGGAGCCGGTGATCGCGAGGTTGTGGAGGCCGAGCCTGCGAAGTGTGAGTGCGGTGACCGCTTGCAGCTGGATGTCGGCGAGGCGGGCGGGCGCATGAAGCGCTTCGATCGTCGTCAGGTCGCGCTGGACCTGGTCAGCGAGTGTGTTCAGGCCGGCGACTATCGTCGCTGCCGGCATCGTCGTACTCGTCAGCGTCCGCGCCAACGTCGATCCCGCTCGCGCGGAGCCCGCCACAACCAGGGAAACCTGGCGCAAGTACGCCGACTCGCGTGAGCGCTCGCTCGGGCCACCGCACGAGGTGATGCCGACGACGATCGCGACGACAGCCAGGATCGCGAACCCGATCAGGGCCAGCAGACGCGGACGCGGCTTCACGTCCCGGGCCGGCCGGCCGCGCGGAACGCTCGGCGGGCGCCATCTGCTGTCAACGCGCCCCGTATCGGTTTGATCGGTCGGTGGCTCGTCGAACCAGTCGAACTCGGTCTCGTATTCATCCATTCGACCGAACCACCGTGAAGGTCAACAGCGAGACCTGACGCAGCGATTCCTCAGCCACGACCCTCCCGTCCACACCGGTCATGAGATGCTACAGACGACGATCCGGCAGGCTCGCATCAACGCATGGTATGTCAGACCCGGGCGACCACCTCGCGCACGGCGTGGTCCTTATGGCGCGCAGGTGGGCACGCACGAGTTCTTGGATACTTCGAGGGTGTATGCGCCGGTTCCGTGTGTCGCGGTGATTGCTTTGATTTCGATGTAGTACCAGCCTGGTGTGAGTGCTTGGTAGAGGAGTTGGTGGTCAGGGCCGGCTTGTCGGGATTCGAGTATGCGTCGCTGTTGCGCGTGTTGGGGTGGCGTGATGACGGTCGTGGTGCCAGGTCGCCAGAGGGAGAGACTGAGGGTGTCTTTCGGGGTCCCGTGCAGGCTGGCTGCCAGCCATTGGTCTTTCTGGAGGCGTGTCCGGTAGGTGTCGATCGGGTTGTCCCAGTAGTCGATGGTCGCTTGCAGTCGGGTCGCGCTGGCTGGCAGTGTCGCTGCTTGGTTGATGTCGTTGTTGGGTTCGTAGCTGTCGACTGGTGGGATCTTGCTGTTGGCGAGTTCGAGCGCGCGGGCGATGTCGAGTTTGCCCCAGCCGCTGAGGGCGTCTCTGCCTGTGGAGCAGGCGCTGCAGCCGGTTTGCGGGGTCATGTCGTTGGCGGAGCGTTCGAGTATCCAGGCGGATTGGTCGGGGCTGAGGTTGGGGTGGAGGCTGAGCAGGAGTGCTGCGGCGGCGGAAACCTGCGGCGTTCCAAACGATGTGCCTTCCGCATGCACGAAGCCGGTGATGGTCGCGCAGTCCGAGTAGCCCTGGTCGGTGCAGCCGACGTTGGGTGCTGTGAGCGCTGTGGGGAAGGTGGAGAGGAGGTTGACGCCTGGGGCGGCGAGATCGTTGTAGATCATGTCTCGGTTGGAGAAGTCGGGTACCGATCCATCTGCCGCGTAGGCGCTGACGCCGATGACGTGCGGCAGAGCCGCCGGGTAGTCGGCGAACAGCCACGGCTCCGATGGCGCGCCGTCACCGTTTCCGACTGCTGCAACGATTACTGCGCCTTTGCTGACTGCGTAGGCGATCGCGCTGGCCTCCACGCGCGAGTAGGTGTCGCGGCTGGTGTCAAACGGATCTCTGACCCCGCCAAACGAGAGGTTGATCACGCGGGCGCCGACATCAGTGGCCCAGCGAATCGCCGCTGCCTCGGCGCCGACCGGGATCGTCCCGTCAGCTTCAACGACTTTGGCGATCACGAGTTGCGCGGGGAAGGCGATTCCGCTGATCCCGATACCGTTGTCCGTCGCTGCTGCGATCTCGCCGGCCACGAACGTACCGTGACCGGACTCATCGGTGAGCGGACTGTTGTCGACAAACGAGCGCGCGAGTGGAGCGCCCGACGGTCGGAGCGCGATCCGCCCCTGGAGATCCGGGTGCGCGCCGTCGATGCCGGAATCAATCACGGCAACCCGGACGCCGGGCAGAGACGGCGGCAGTGCTATGTCCACCCAGGCATCGAACGCGTGGTCACTGCTGAGGTACCACTGTTTTGCTGCGAGGGGGTCGTTCGGAACAAACGCGAGCGTTCGCTCCCTGGACTTCGGTACCGCGGGTGCTTCCAGCAGAGTGGACGTCTTTTGCGACGGCGGTCGACTCGCGGCGGCGGCCGTGGCCGCCAGCACTGCGGCCAGCAGTGTGTACGCACCGACCGCGGCCGCTCCCGCGATGGGGTTGACGTGGCCGGACAGCGGTGTGTGCAGCGTCCGGGCGGTCGCACGTGGGCGCACCGTCAACCTTCGGCACCTCGAGCGCGACACCCGTGCCGCACCGTCGAGACCTCGGCGAAGGCGAGCCGCGGGATTGATCATGGCTGTTCGGCGGTCTTCATTGGCTGCAGTCCTTGGGCGATTGTGAGCATGGTTTCGTTGCTGAGGTTGTCGCTGAGGCCGTTGATGACCCAGTAGCTGCTGCCGTGCTGGTGTAGCACGATCATGTGGAGGTGGTGTGCGGCGTAGTAGAGGTCGTAGGTTCTGCCGTTGATGGCGCGATGCAGGCTGGCACCCTTGAGGGCGGCCGCATCGGCGAACGGGGTTTCTTCGATGCCCCAGTAGTCGCCGTAGCCCTGCCGGAACACCAGGCGTACGGCTTGGCTGCCGCGACCGATTGGGTAGACGCGAATCGGCATCGTCGGATCGAGCACCGAGCTGGAATCGATCGCAGTCGGGTTGAGCAGCGGGAACGGTACGTGTGGTTGCGCTTGGCGCAGGAGTGCTTCGACGGAGCTGTTAAGTGTGGAGTGTGCGAGTACGCGTGCCGGTTCATGCTTGGGAGCTGGAGCTGCCGCTGAGGCTCCGGCGAGCGTGCCATGGAACGTTCGGCCGACGGTCGCGACGACCATTGCGCCGTTCGCGAGGGATGCGATATCGGCCGGAAGTTGAGTGACTGTCGCGTTGCCGAAGAGTTCGGCGATTGCCGCTGCCGCGGCGTGTGTCCCTGGCTGCCGGGGGTCGAAGTAGACGGTTGTCTGCTGGTAGGTCCAGGCGGGGGCGTTTGCGGGCCGTCCGTCGGGCGGGAGGACGATCCGGTAGCCCTGCTGCTGGAGCAGGTAGGTCGCATTCGAGGCGGCACCGGCAACACCGT
>JANXXF010000152.1 GCA_025350775.1 Actinomycetes bacterium | reverse complement strand
CGCCCGCGCCGAGCGTGCTGTGGAAGGTCTGGCCGACGACGACCGTCAGCATGGCCCCGCTCGACAGGCCGGCGAGGCCGGACGGCAGCTTCTCGACATCCGCGCCGCCGAACAGGTTGGCGACCGCTGTAGCCGCAGCCTGCGAGCGGCTCTGCCCCTCGTCGAAGTAGATCTTCGTGCGGAAGTAGTTCCAGGTCGGCGCGTTGACCGGCTTGCCCGAGGCGGGCACCACGACCTTGTAGCCACGCTGCCCCAGCAGGTAGCTGGCGTTCGAGGCCGACCCGGCGATGCCGTTGCCGTTGAGCACCGTCAGAGTCGTCTCGCCCGCGGCCGGCACGGCCGGCGCCTTGGCCTTCGCCTTCGCCGCCTTCTTCGGCTTCTCGTCGAGGCCGCCTGCTGATGCAGCCGCGGCGGCCGCCCCCGTATCGGGGTTGGAGAACTGCTGGACGGCAGCCTGGATGCTCGAGCTGCTGGCCCGTACGTCGGAGTAACCCTCGGCAGCGGCGATCTTGGCCTGGTAAAAGCCGCCGGCGGGCAGCTGGTAGATGAAGCGCGCGTAGGAGAGGATCGTCGAGCCGGAGAGCTCGCCGCTGCCACCGACGCCGACCTCGACGTTGTGGGTGAGCGCGTTGACGATCGACGGCAGCGTCGCGAGGTTGAACTTGTGCTTGAGCTGGTAGCGGACAGCCTTGACGAACTGCTGCTGCCGCGCCACCCGGAAGAAGTCCGAGTCCGTGTGCCGGAAGCGCACGTAGTCGAGCGCGGCACCGCCGGTGAGGCGCTGGTAGCCGGGCGGTAGGTTGATCTTCGCATAGCCGTTCGGGCCGCCCTGGCTGTTGTAGTAGAGATGGTCGATGTCGAGCCAGACGCCGCCGAGACGGTTCACGACCTGCTTGAAGCCACGGAAGTTGACGGTGACGAGGTAGTTGATCGGAAGCCCCGTCAGCTCCTTCACCGTCTCAACGGTGCCCTTCGAGCCGCACCAGGCATACGCGTAGTTGATCTTCTGCCGGGTCCGGCCGCGGCCGGGGCAGACGACGTCGACGATCAGATCGCGCGGGAGCGAGAGCATGGAGATCGACTTCGTCTGGGGGTCGGCCCGCAGCAGCATCAGGGTGTCGGAGCGCGACGGCGAGCCATCGCCCTCGTTGGCGCGATGGTCGTAGCCGATCACGAGGGCGATCGCCGCCTGGCCGGGCAACGGGATGGCGAGGCGCTTCTGGGCGGTCTTGACGTCGACGGTGTGCGCCCGGATCTGCGCGACGCTCTCGTGAAAGTAGAGATACGCGCCGCCGAGCAGGCCGACGGCGAGGATCGCCACCCCCACCACGAACCAGCCGATGAAGCGCCGGGCAAGCTTCCAGCCCGTCCGTTTCGGCGGGTCGGGCAGCCGATAGACGGCGACGGGGGTGTGAGCCGCGGGCGGGAGCACTGCCCGGTCGTTCCCGTTGAGGCCGCCCCCGCGACCGACTCCTCTCTTCAGCGTAGTACGCATCAGTCGGGGTGGTGCCGCGTCACGCCACGTCGGGGTCGTAGCCGAGGTTCGGCGAGAGCCAGCGCTGCGCGTGCTCGAGCGTGACTCCCTGGCGCGCGGCGTAGTCCGCCACCTGGTCGGGGCCGAGCCGGCCGACCGAGAAGTAGCGGGCCTGCGGGTGCCCGATGTAGATGCCGCTGACGCTGGCCGTCGGCAGCATCGCGAACGACTCGGTGAGCGTGATCCCTTCCGGCTCGGCGGCGAGCAGGTCGAAGAGCGCCCGCTTCTCGGTGTGGTCGGGGCACGCCGGGTAGCCGAACGCCGGCCGGATGCCGCGGTAGCGCTCCTCGACGAGGTCGTCGGCACTGAGCTGCTCGTGCGGCGCGTACCAGTCAGCGCGGGCGCGGGCGTGGAGCAGCTCCGCGGCCGCCTCGGCGAGCCGGTCGGCGAGCGCTTTGACCATGATCGCGTGGTAGTCGTCGTACTCCGCCTCGTAGGCGGCGGCGAGCTCGTCGACGCCGATGCCGGCGGTCACCGCGAACGCGCCGATGTGGTCGGCCAGCCCGGAGCCGAGCGGCGCCACGAAGTCGGCGAGGCAGCGGTTCGAGCGCTCGTCGCCGTAGGCCGACTGCTGGCGCAGGAAGTGGAAGCGGGTCAGCTCGACGGTGCGGGACTCGTCGGTGTAGAGGACGACGTCGTCGCCGTCGGCGGCGGCCGGCCAGAAGCCGTAGACCGCCTTCGCGCGCAGCTTCCTGCCCGCGACGATCTCGTCGAGCAGCCCGCGGGCGGAGGCGTAGAGCTCGCGGGCGACGGCACCGACCTCGGGGTCGTCGAGGAGCTTCGGGAACTTGCCCTTGAGCTCCCAGGCGGAGAAGAGGAACTGCCAGTCGATGTACGGGACGATCTCTTCGAGCGGGATGTCCTCGAGCACGCGGCGGCCGGTGAAGGCCGGCGCGACGACGTCCTCGGCGCGCCACTCGACGCGTACCGGGTTCGCGCGAGCCTCGGCGATCGGCAGCAGCGGCTTGCGCTCCCGCTCGCCGTACTGCTCGCGCAGGCGATCCTGGTCGAGCCGGTTCTGCGCGTCGAACGGGCCACGCCGCTCCGGGTCGCTCAGCGCCGACACGACGCCGACGACCCGCGAAGCGTCGAGCACGTGTACGACCGGCTGCGAGTACACCGGCGCGATCTTCACTGCGGTGTGCTGCTTCGAGGTTGTCGCGCCGCCGATCAGCAGCGGCAGGGCGATGCCGCGCCGCTCCAGCTCGCGCGCGACGCTCACCATCTCGTCGAGCGACGGGGTGATCAGCCCGGACAGCCCCACGAAGTCGACGCCCTCGGCGATGGCAGTGTCGAGAATCCGCGCGCCGGGCACCATCACGCCGAGGTCGATGACCTTGTAGTTGTTGCAGCCGAGCACCACGCCGACGATGTTC